>JAUYMX010000465.1 GCA_030699345.1 Methylococcaceae bacterium | reverse complement strand
TGAAAATAATCGCAACCCAACTCAAGTAAATACTGATATTCCTCATGAGTTTCTACTTTTTCGGCCAATAGCTTTACATCATAGGATCCGAGCTGCTTGATTAATTCGCGGGTCTTAGCCTCGCCCATTTCCAAAACATCCAGCTTGATAATATCGGCGAGTTCGACAAGAGGTTTCCATTCATTAGCAAAGACAAAATCATCCAGAGCAATGGTGTAACCAAGCTGGGACAGCTCCTGTAGGTTATTGATAATTCTAGCGTCTACCTTGACCGTTTCCAGTACTTCAATAACGATGCGTTCTTTGGGGAGGTGGAGAGGCGTTTTTTCCAGGATATTTTGTGTCGTAAAATTGATAAATGCCTTGTGCGGACCCACTATGGCATTAAGACCCAGTTCTAATAGGGTGTCGGTAATGATTTGATTGGTTGCTTGGGTGGCGCCGTCTTGTTGGTTTAGATCGTGATCTGTACCGCGGAACAGCAATTCATAGCCATAAATATCTAATTGCTGATCGAAAATCTGCTGCCGCCCAATGATAAAGTCTGTCATGTGATTTTTTATTATTTAGTCACTATGGGTAATAGTCAGAATGTACGAGCACCGATTGAACACAGAAGATTTCTCTTCATTACGCAGTCACATTAAACAGGCTCTCTATGACTCTCAAGGCGGCATTTATAGCATGCTTATCAGGCATCAGTCGAGTATGATAACCGCATAAACCATTGAATCCGAGGAGAATGAAATATGATTGAGTCCGCATCAATAATTGTCACAGGCATGAAATGTGGCGGTTGCGAAACTACTGTAAAAAATACCGTACAAGCGTTGGATGGTGTGTTATTAGTTAATGCATCAAGTAAAAATGACCAGGTTGACGTCGAGTTCGATGACAGCAAAATCAGTCTGGATGACATTAAAACCAGCATTGCTAACGCAGGGTTCAACGTCAAGTAACTCAAATTCACACAACCAGTTCACATCAGCAAGGGCAGACAATGACTACAGAAAATGCTTCTGAAACGACCGCTAGCGAGATAAGGCTATCGATTTTGGGTATGCGCTGTGCTGGTTGTGTAAGCGCTGTTGAGGGTGCCTTAAAGGCGGTACCGGGTGTGATAGCGGTTAGTGTTAATTTTGCTGACCATTCAGCGCAAGTAAAAGGCAATGCCGACCCTGATAATTTAAAACAAGCCGTTAAAGAGGCCGGTTTTGATGCGGCGATCATGGAAGGATTTGAAGATCCTACCGAACAGGAAGAGCAGGAGCTGCAACGATACCGCAAGTTGATGAACAAAGCCGCTGTAGCGGCCGGTTTCGGCGTGTTGCTGATGTTGTTAGAGCACTTCGAATGGTTGCCTGAAATTGGCTCCCCGAGTGGGCAATGGTTTTGGCCAGAAGCCGCGCTGATAACTTTAGCTATTATGGCGTATTCAGGCTGGCATTTTTATAGTGGAGCTTATAAGTCACTGATGTTAAGGCAGGCCAATATGGATACCTTGATTGCCTTGGGTACCGGCTCGGCCTGGATATATTCATGTATCGTTATTGATTACTACACTGTTCTACCGTCTTTAGCCAAACACGCTTATTTCGAAGCGGCAGTGATGATTCTGGCATTTATCAATCTTGGTACTGCACTGGAAACGCTGGCTAGAGGTAAAACTTCCACGGCTATTCGTCAACTGATTGGCCTGCAGCCACGTACAGCAAGAGTAGTCAGAGATGGCGAAGAGTTAGATATTGCGATTGAGGACGTGGGGCTTGGTGAAACGATCAGAGTCAGGCCCGGTGAAAAAATTCCAGTCGATGGCGTGCTGATCGAAGGTCATTCCAATGTCGATGAATCAATGTTGACCGGTGAACCCTTACCGATCGAAAAAGTGGTCGGTGCCGAAGTTG
>JAUYMX010000464.1 GCA_030699345.1 Methylococcaceae bacterium | reverse complement strand
GTAACTATTCAGCATCAGTTGATTGCTGTGAAAGTGTCCAGCGGGAGTGTCTTGTGGGAGCGACGCCCACGTCGCGACCGATGGCTTCAAATCGCGACGAGGGCGTCGCTCCCACCCGGCAATGCGTTATCGCTCCTGCCTTCCAAAGAAACTCGCTGAATAGTTACTCTTCAAGAAGCTATGACTAAAGGGCACCTCGAAAAACTCGACAACATGGGATAATACTCCCCAGTCCCATTTTAGTTTCTAAGCACCCACCGCCATGATCAAAGAAAGCCTATTTGCTGCCGAAGAACGTGAAGCCAAGCTCAACAAGTTAGGCGATACCTTACAGCTGTTGGAACAGCATGTTGATTTTGCAGCTCTCGCGGCTGCCATAGATCAAGCGGCACCGCGCCCTAGCCTTGAACGTGGTGGTCGGCGACCGTTTCCCACCGAGCTGATGGTCAAAGCGCTGATCATTCAGCAGCTTTACAACCTCAGTGATGAACAGATGGAGTATCAATTACTGGACCGCTTAAGTTTTCAACGCTTTGTTGGGCTGCGCCACAGCAGCCAGATTCCTGATCGCACCACGTTCTGGACCTTTCGCGAGCGACTCGCAGCGGCCGGTGCCAGTGAAACCTTATTTGATGCCGTTAACCGCGAGCTGGACAAGCACGGTTACATCGCCCGTGGTGGGCAAATGATTGACGCCAGCATTGTGCCTGCGCCCAAGCAGAACCTTCATAAAGCAGAAAAAGACCTGATCAAGCAAGACGCGACCCCGATAGACTGGTCACCTGCTAAGCGGCGACAGAAGGACGTCGATGCCACCTGGACCAAGAAGCACGGCAAGTCCTACTTCGGCTATAAGCTATCTGCCTGCGCTGATAAGCGGTACAAACTGATTCGCAAAATCAAAATCAGTACCGCCAGTGAGCATGACACCCGTCACTTTGAAGACGTACTCGACCCGTCCAACACCAGTCGCGACATTTATGCCGACAAAGGCTATGTGGACAGTGATCGCGAAAGCCGATTAAAAACCAACCACTGGCGCGTACATATCCAACGTAAAGCCGCCCCAGGCAAGCCTTTGTCTGACTGTCAAAAGCGCCGTAATACCCGTATCGCCAAAACACGGGCACGCGTTGAGCATGTGTTTGCCGGCATTGAACAACTGGGCGGCAAAGGCTTACGGTGCATTGGTCTGGAGCGGGCCACGTTGCAGCTCAATTGGAAGGCGGCAAGCTACAATTTGCGACGTCTATGCAGCTTGAAAAGCTGTGGGATCGTGGCCTTTTAGCAGCCAAGCTGCGCCTGAAATTGCCGAAAACGGTGATTTCAGGTGAAAACACGTCCTCATGCGAGGGCAAAATACAAAAATAGCAGGGATTCCGTGGCCGATTAATCACTGTCGGTATACTTTTTAGTTATAACGGCAGTATTTCGAGGTGCCCCA
>JAUYMX010000450.1 GCA_030699345.1 Methylococcaceae bacterium | reverse complement strand
AGAATTTGTAATCTTTATCAAGCAAAACGTGTTTGACTATATAGTGTTCATAGCCTTTAACTTCATGAGCAGTAATCACTTTAACAGTGACTTTACCATCCGCTTTCTCCACCTGAATACTTGGCAAATGCGTGGCAACTTTACCGCTCCAGCGTCCTGGTGAATCTTTTGTATAAAAAATATCTGCCCCAGCAGGTAGTTGTTTTGCTGGTTCAGCTAATGCTAAAGATGGAGCGACAACAGTTGCACCTAATCCTGCTACAGTAAATTTTATAAAATTACGACGTTCCATATTGCCTCACTTATTTAACATCCAAAAGACGAGTTGTTAAGACCCGGTTATTTACTTCTCACTCGTTACCTGCACTCTGATAAGCATCTTTTTGACGTTACCAATTGTTAGTAGGTCTCGCAGTGTTTTTGCCGCTTTTAATAATGGCCCCGCCCCGCCCATAGCAACGGCATCAACGAGACAATACCACGCTGCCACGCCACTGGGAGGATTGCCTTGCGGCAATCCCAATACCGGGTCAATAACGGCCCAGCTCCAAGTACTGAGCGCAGTGCCAATAAGCTCTAACCAGGTGGTTATAAAAAAAGCAGCGAGATATACCATAGGCGAAAGGCCCTTAAAAAGATACCCCAAAAACACACAAAAGAGTAACGCACCGACCGCGTCGCCACGCTCGGCAAAGCCGCTGATACCCCAAAGTGACCATGCTCCGCACACCAACACCACAAGCGCCGCAATAATGCGTCCATGACGCAAAAACAAACCCGAGCGACCAAGGGCCACTGCAGTCAAATACACTAATCCATGCCCAGGCGGCACATAGGCGGGGACATTTTCAAAGCGATAGGTGTACCCACCCATAAAAGGTGATGCAAAGTGCTCGCCGATGGTCGCAAAAATAACTGCGATTACCACCTGCATCCTGACTTCGCGGTTTTCACCAAGCAGCCAGCCAATTAAAAACACCCAGCCGGTTACGCCTAAGGCATTTTGTTTTTCCAGACTTGCGGTTGCGTCACTGATAAGACAGACAGCAACACAAAAAAACGTAAACGCGGCAATAAAATAATCCCGTTTTCGATGCGCATAGGCAACGTTAACTTTCGGAAAATGACGTAGCAAAATAACCTCTTGTAAATTTGTAGTGTGGGGAATTTAAGGCAATTAACACAACCAGCAGCAGGCTTGCTATTTCAATGCTTATCAATATAAATATTATCAACCAACTGTTTAAACCATCTTGGCCTAAAGATGATGACAAATAGGCCAATTGTACTGGTAATAGGCACCGGACCAACGCCTAAAACTGCAAACACAATTAAAACTAAAGCGCTCTTAAGTCGGGCTTTCGTGGAAACAGCATTCATGTTTTTGGTCCAATCAATTTAATATAACGACTTAGGTGAATGCCCACGCAACCACTATGTATCTTGCTAATTTCCCTACCAGGATCATTATTATCGCCGGCAAGAGCGGCAGTTTTAGCCAGCCACCAGCAAAACATAATCCGTCGCCAATGACAGGTAGCCAGGAAAAAAGCAATGTCCAAATTCCTTTTGACTTAACCATGCCTAATGCCTTTTGTTTTTTTTGCGATAGCAGCGCAGCAACTGGAAACTTCTTTTCCGCCAACATGCCTAGTCCCCATGTTGTCATCGCGCCCAAGGTATTACCCACTGTTGCGACAATAATTAATTCCGCAACGTCATACCGGCCTGCCGCTACCATATAAGCCAGAACAGCCTCTGATCCGCCCGGAGCGATTGTCGATGATATAAAGGCGCTCACAAATAACGCCCCCACTTCAAGCCATGACTCTTGCATTTTTA
>JAUYMX010000449.1 GCA_030699345.1 Methylococcaceae bacterium | reverse complement strand
TAAGAATAACGGAAGTATCCAAACCTCCAGAATAAGCAAGCACCACTTTGTTAATTTCTGACATAGACCTTTCAATAACGTAAGTTAAAACTGCCGGGAATTATAACGGAAAAGCCACCTGCCACGGTAACCAAACAAGCAGTGAAACAACATGCCAAACAATTAAACAAATATTGTTCTAGTGATGACCTGCCGCCGACGTTAAACATGATGAATTCATTAATGACTGCCAGGTAGCCGATTGGGCGAAACTCGATAAGCGACGCAAGCAACGGCTTTATTCTTGTAACAAGGCCGCAATACCTAACTTGGCATTGCACTGCGCTATGGCTTCTGCTAACTGCGCTTCATCCAATTTATGTTTGATAGCTTCAGTACCATTGAACTCAAACACCTGATAATCCTTCTTGGCAAAAGTAACGATTTGGCATTTCTTAAAGGGCTGATTTTCAAAGGGCAGTTTTGCAGCATTTAGATTTAACGGTGCAGCCCCTTCCGAACTGGGCGCATAAATCAAAAATTCACCTTTCATCGCCAGCACAGCCCGGTATTGCTTGGCAGTGGTCAAATACAAATAGCCGACTTCAACCTCTTTTTCTTTTAATCTCATCTTGATAAATTCCTTGGTTTATTGCATTAACCAGCATTGATAGGCGCCAAGTTTTATTTTACCAAGATGGCAAAACCGATAGTAAGCCTGTTTATTGCGATACCGCCTGCTCGACCAGCACATCCGCCAGCTTTTGCTGCAACTGCTTAGCTTGGGTGATGCGGGATTTTAGTTGGTCGCAGATGGTGATGAGTTGCGCTCTCCAGCTTGGGCACTACAATCAGCGAAGCTCTTGCTTCGCGATACAGGAAGCAAGAGCTTCCAATACCGAATTTCCAAGCCGGAGCTTGGGAACTAGGCTAATATCTTATTCACAAAATAATCAAGCGGATAAAAAAGAGTCGTTATGCCAAATAACGCTGCCATCACCGCAAACTTATAAATCAATACTCTTAGATTTTAGGAGTACCTTCGAAATCCGCTCGGCGGTATATGTTTTTATTTAATTCATATCAATTTCAAAATATATGGCAACAAAAAAAGAATCAGACGCAGCAAAAATTCTTCAACAAAAACTCAGCGCAATAGCTAAAGCTAAAGAAATTGAACTTAAAGCATGGCAACTGGCCAATCCCGAGAAGTTCAAACTACAACAAGAGGCTGAAGCTTTAAAGCGTCAAAAAGAAGCAGTACAGTTTGCAAACTTAATGCGTGCTGGGGTAAAAGGAACAAGAAAAGACTCAGAAAAAATTCAAATTGAACAGTCTTTAAATAATACCCCTACAACTCAAACATGGAATAGTTGGGTTATAAACTCAAAACAATCTGCCATTAAGTCTTTAGAGAAAACCAATACACCTCCAAAAGGCTATCAACCTAAAAAATGGGGCACCTCGAAATACTGCCCTTATAAATAAAAAGTATACCGACAGTGATAAATCAGCCACGGAATCCCTGCTGTTTTTTGTATTTTGCCCTCGCATGAGGACTTGTTTTAGCCTGAAATCACCGTTTTCGGCAATTTC
>JAUYMX010000435.1 GCA_030699345.1 Methylococcaceae bacterium | reverse complement strand
TGGAATATATCAACGCACTACTTAAAACCGGTAATCCTGAACTTGCCAGGAAGACTTTGTTGTCATTGCCTGCCAACATCCAGCAACAACCCATTTATACGCAACTGATGGCACAAGTGTATGGTGATCTGGGACAACCTGCCGAATCACATCGATATCTTGCTGATTACTACTATGCGATTGGGCAGACCAAAGACGCTATTTTGCAAATCAGGTTAGCGCAAAAATCTAAGGGATTAAATTTTCAGCTTTCCTCCATTCTTAACGAGCGGTTACGGTTCTTTTTGGACAAACAAGAAGAAGAAATGCGGAGTCGGTGAGTCGCTAGCAGAGCTTAACTGAATGTCAACTGAACAAAACCGCAAACGGTGCCGGGTATTTTGCATATTAGCATTACCTTAATTAGTTTAACTTGCTGTTTTTTATTGAGTTTATATAAATTATTTAGCTGTTTTAGAAAATGCGTTTTTTTTGATGGACATCAATATTTTTGCTGATATAGAATGCGCGCACTTTACGGAGTAGGCCGTTTCGGCCGGGAGGGGGGATAGCCCTAGGGCTAATAACAATAATAATAAAATAGGAAGTTGTTCTGCTTGGGTTTGTACACAATGTACTGTCAATAATAATAATAAATGCTCAAGATGCCCGCTTTATGCGGGCTTTTTATTGCCCGAAAGAAAATGTTTTTATGTAAGTCTCAAAACAAAATGGCGACTTAAGAGTCGCCATTTTGTTTCTGAACGGTGTTTTTGCTTTACATGCTTAGACGAACACCCAGCCAGCCAGCCCTGGGCATGCCAGGTGATACGAATCTATCGTTACCGGTGCCGAAGTTGCCCGGTATGCTGCTGGCATCGCCATAGACGCCAAACGAGTTGTAGTTGTTGTCGAAAATGTTATCGAGCTTGCCAAATAACGCGACGTTTTCGGTGAATTTGTATTCAGCTCGGGCATTAAACACCCAGTAACCGGATAGTTTAGGGTTATTGTTAGCTTCATCGCCTCTAAAGACTTGATCGCCGCTGTAGCGGCCATCTAAAGCCAAAGAGAGTTTCTGCCACAAGTCCACGCCAATCGTGGCCTTAAAAATATGCTCAGGAATGCCGGGGATTTTGTCGCCTTGGTCAACCCGTGCAATTTGATCATGATCAAGAGGGTCCAAGCTGTCAAAGCCGCTCAAGAAGCGCGCGTTCACATAGGTGTAGTTGGTTGAAAAATGCCAATCGTCGATGCTGCTGAACAATTGTGGATAATTGATCTGTGTGCCCGCTTCTATACCGTAACGACGGGTTTTACCGACATTTTGAAAAAAGC
>JAUYMX010000409.1 GCA_030699345.1 Methylococcaceae bacterium | reverse complement strand
ATGCTATTCCACCCTTAACCAGCCCGCTGGGCTTACCGACCAACGCCATCCACGGCGTGACCAGTATGCTGCGCAAGCTGATTGCCGACTACCACAGCGATTACATTACCGTGGTATTCGATGCCCCCGGCCCTACCTTTCGCAATGAGCTTTATGATCAATACAAAGCGCACCGGCCGCCGATGCCAGATGATTTGCGGGTGCAAATTGAGCCGCTGCATAACGTCATTCGCGCCATGGGACTGCCGCTGATTATGGAGTCCGGCGTGGAAGCCGACGATGTGTTGGGCGTGTTGGCGCAACATGCCGAGCAACAGGGTTATGGCGTGATTATTTCCACCGGCGACAAAGATATGGCGCAGTTGGTCACCGAGCACATCATTCTGGAAAACACCATGTCTGATACGCGCATGGACAGACAAGGCGTCATCGACAAATTCGGCGTCAAGCCGGAACAGATTGTCGATTATCTGGCCTTGATCGGAGATACCGTGGACAACATTCCCGGCGTACCCAAAGTCGGCCCCAAAACTGCCGCCAAATGGCTTGCGCAATACGAAACGCTGGAAAACCTAATAGCCCATGCCGACGAGATTACCGGCAAAATCGGCGAAAACTTACGCGCCAGCTTAGGTCAATTACCACTGTCCAAACAACTGACCACCATCAAGTGCGATCTTGATCTGCCATACCAGATGGATGACCTGAAACAGCAACCGATGGACAAGGCGGAGCTGAAAAACTTATTGGCCGAGTTGGGTTTTTCAAGCTGGCTAAAACTCATCGATAACTCAGTATCTGCACCGCCGATAACACCCGACTCCGCAAGCCTTTTTGACATTGAAGACGCACCACCGACGGCACCCAAGCAAACCAATTACACAACCATTTCAAGCTGGGCACAGTTCGATAGCTGGTTGGAAAGACTCAATCGTGCCAAGTTATTCGCCTTTGATACTGAAACCACCAGCCTTGACTACAGTAAAGCCGAAATCGTCGGCGTGTCTTTTGCGATAACACCTGGCGAAGCGGCCTATGTGCCGGTGGCCCATGATTATCCTGGCGTGCCGGATCAACTTGATAGAAAAGAAGTCCTGGAAAAATTGCGGCCCTTGTTGGAAAGCCCGGCGCACGCCAAGCTGGGACAAAACCTGAAATACGACAGCCATGTACTGGCCAATCACGGCATCTCTTTGCGCGGCATTGCCCACGACACCATGCTGGAATCCTATGTGTTAAACAGCACCGCCAGCAAACACAACATGGACGACCTGGCCAAAGCCTATTTGGATTTGGACACCATCCACTATGAAGATGTCGCTGGCAAAGGCGCCAAGCAAATCGGTTTTCAGGAGGTGGCTATCGAAGAAGCCACGCCTTATGCAGCAGAAGACGCCGACATCACCTTGCGTTTGCATGAGGTGTTGAGCAGCAAACTGCAGCAACATCCAAGCCTGCTTAAACTTTACACTGACCTGGAAGTGCCACTCATCAGCGTACTGGCCCGCATCGAAAGCCAGGGCGTATTGATTGATACCGCCATGCTCGATCAGCAAAGCCTGGAGCTGGCCAGCAAAATGATGTCGATTGAACATCATGCCCATGATCTGGCCGGACAAGCATTCAACCTGGGCTCGCCAAAACAGATTCAGGAGATTCTTTACGATCAACAAAAACTGCCGGTTTTGAAGAAAACGCCCAAAGGCCAACCATCGACCGATGAGTCGGTGCTGCAGGAGCTGGCTTTGACTTATCCGCTGCCTAAGCTAATTCTCGAACACCGCAGTTTAAGCAAATTAAAGTCGACTTATACCGATAAATTGCCGCAACAAGTCGATGCTAAAACCGGTCGGGTACATACTTCTTACCATCAAGCGGTAGCGGCTACCGGCAGATTGTCGTCATCCGATCCCAATTTGCAGAACATCCCCATTCGTAGCGAAGAAGGCCGTAAAATCCGCCAAGCCTTTATTGCCCCGGCAGGTTACAAAATGGTCGCGGCCGATTATTCGCAAATTGAATTGCGCATCATGGCGCATTTATCCGCCGATGCCGGATTATTAAAAGCCTTCGGAGAAGGCCAAGACGTACATCGTGCTACTGCGGCAGAAGTGTTCGGCGTCGCGCCGGATCAAGTTACCAACGATTTGCGCCGCTCGGCCAAAGCCATTAACTTTGGCTTGATTTACGGCATGTCGTCATTTGGCTTGGCGCAGCAACTAGGCTTATCCCGTAGCCAAGCACAAGCTTACATCGACTTATATTTTGCCCGTTATCCGGGGGTAAAAGACTACATGGATAACATCCGCGAACAAGCTCGTGCGCAAGGTTATGTCGAAACGTTGTTCGGGCGACGCCTGTATTTACCGGAAATCAATTCAAATAATGCCCCGAGCCGACAGTATGCCGAACGCACCGCCATCAATGCGCAAATGCAA
>JAUYMX010000397.1 GCA_030699345.1 Methylococcaceae bacterium | reverse complement strand
GCGCCAATGCGGTCACTACTATTTGCGAGGGTTTGCGTGCGGATATAGTCACACGCGGCGTCCCGGCCGACAAAATCACCGTTATTCCTAATGCTGTTGATATTGAACGCTTCACCTACGGCGTACAGGCGGATCAAACCTTACGCAGTGAATTAGGCCTGCAAAACAAAATTGTCCTGGGCTTTATCGGCTCTTTTTATGCATACGAAGGCTTGTTGCTGTTATTAGATGCCTTACCAAAAATTGTCGACAAGCAACCGGACACCCGTTTGTTACTGGTAGGCGGCGGCCCGCAAGAACAACTTATCAAACAGAAAGTCACCGAGCTGAAGCTGGAGCAACACGTTATTTTTACCGGCCGGGTATCTCACGATCTGGTACAGGATTATTACAACCAGGTGGACATTTTTGTTTATCCGCGTCTTTCCATGCGCCTGACGGAATTGGTGACACCTTTAAAACCATTGGAAGCCATGGCTCAAGGGCGATTGGTGGTAGCTTCCGATGTCGGTGGGCATAAAGAGTTAATCAGGGATGGCGAGAACGGTTGCTTGTTCAAGGCTGGAGACGCTACTTCCTTAGCCGAATCGGTATTGAATTTGCTTGATAACCGTCAGCAATGGGATGCTTTCAGAGCCGCAGGCAGGCACTATGTCGAAACCGAGCGCAACTGGCCGATCAGCGTCGGCCGCTATCAAGCCGTATATGAGCGCTTGTTATGAGCACCGCCGGAACGATGAACCAATCGATTCAGTTTGATATTGATTTAATTAATCGCTATGACAAAGCCGGTCCTCGTTATACCTCCTACCCTACTGCGCTGGAGCTGCATTCAGGCTTTACCGATCAAGACTACCGCCAGCATATTGCCAAATCGAATGCCGCCGGTGGGCCGCTGTCGCTGTATTTTCATATCCCGTTTTGCGACACCGTTTGCTTTTATTGCGCCTGTAATAAAATCGTCACCAAAAACCGCAACCATGCGGTGCCTTACTTGGAAAACCTGCTGAAAGAAATTGCGATGCAGGGCGCCTTATTCGACAAGACCAGAGTAGTCAATCAATTGCACTGGGGCGGCGGTACGCCGACATTTTTAAGCTATCCGCAAATGCAGCAGCTGATGGCGGCAACGCGCGAGCATTTTCATTTGCGGGATGACGATGAAGGTGAATATTCAATAGAAGTCGACCCTCGGGAAACCAACGACCATACCATCAAACAATTACGGGAGCTGGGCTTTAACCGCATCAGCTTAGGTTTGCAGGATTTTGATCCGGCGGTGCAAAAGGCAGTCAACCGATTACAAAGTGAAGAACAAACCTTTGCGGTATTGGCCGCAGCCAAAGCTGAAGGTTTTCGGTCAACCAATATTGATTTGATCTACGGCCTACCGCTGCAAACGGTCGACACCTTCGCTAAGACCTTGGAAACAGTGCTGGCAGTGTCGCCTGATCGTTTCTCCATTTTTAATTACGCCCACATGCCTGCCCGGTTTAAAACCCAACGGCAGATTAACGATGACGATTTGCCGACCGCTGACGTTAAGTTAGCCATTTTGCAAATGGTCGGTTTACGATTGATTGAAGCCGGTTATGTCTATATCGGCATGGATCATTTTGCCAAACCCGATGATGAGCTGGCGATTGCCCAGCGCGAAGGCAAGTTGTATCGCAATTTCCAGGGCTATTCTACGCATTCGGATTGCGATTTGGTGGGTTTGGGGATTACCTCAATCGGCCGGGTGGGCGATGCTTATATCCAAAACGTCAAAGAGCTGGACGAATACGATCAACTCATTAAGCAAGACAAGTTGACGGTATTTAAAGGCGTTGATTTAAATGAAGATGACAAGCTACGTCGTGAAGTAATTACCCAGCTGATTTGCCATTTTTCACTGAACTTCAGCCGCATCGAACAGCAGTTTGGTATCGATTTCAGCCATTATTTTGCCGATGAGCTGCGGGCATTGGCAATTATGCAGGCGGATGGTTTGCTATCACTCACATCAAAGGACATTAGCGTGTTACCGGCAGGCCGGTTGTTGATACGTAATGTTTGTATGGTGTTTGATAAATATCTGGCGCAAAAAAAGCAGCAGCAATTCTCAAAAGTAATTTAGGCGCTAACGATGAATGACCGACTTATTGAACTGGAAATAAAAGCCGCTTATCAGGAAGATTTGTTGCAGGAATTAAATAGAATCGTCAGCGAGCAACAACAACAGATCACTCGTTTGGAGGCCACTTGTAAATTACTGAATGATCGCATCAAAAGCGTGTCTTCCGAAGGTGTTGGCACGCCTCAAGCAAATGATGAAGTGCCGCCGCATTATTAGAGCGAGTTACTCTTTCAGTAAACCCACTATTCGCGCTTCCAGATCGGGATAATCGCCAAACGCGCAATCCCTTAAAATCCCCTGTTTATCGACCAAGATGTGCGACGGCGTACCTTTAAGTTCGAAACGTTCAAAGGTTTCCGCCCGGTAAATAAGATGGTGTAAATACTGCTCAACACGCTCACGGATCTGTTGCTGGTAAGTTTCGGACTGTAAAGAAAAATCAGGGATGCGGCTATGGATGAAATCGTCGATGTCGGTTTGAGTAACTTCATTTCCACATTTTTGTAAGCGATCCATACCTAACGGAAACGGGATTTGGTAGCTTAGCTGGCCATCAATCAATAGCCCATGTCTAGTTAACATCTGTAAAGTTTCGCCAACGACCGCACCGGTTTCAGCTAAACGAGTTAAGTTTTCCAACGTATTTTTGTCAAAATCTTCAAACGCTGTTGCCACACCCAACACTGACAAACCCTGATCGACATAGCGCTGATGCAATTTGGTGGCCGTGGGCAGCGAGTACAAAAAACAGCCTGGGCAGTTGACTTGAAAGACTTCGACTAATACGACCCTGCCGATAAGCTGATCAAAATTGACAGGATCGCCCTGAACCCAATCGGATACGGATAATAACGGCGCTTTGTGGCCTAGCAATTCAGATTTCATGGCTTAGCCAGGCTAGCTTTTACTGCCAAGGTTTGCTGACGCAAACGTTTTGCTTCGCGCTTGGCCGCTAGTGATTTGGCGGCATCCGCCCCGATATGGGCTTCGCCGCGTTTTTTGGCTAATTCCAGCTGTTTTTCCCGCTCCATAAAACGGACTTTTTGTTCCGGGGTAATCTGCTGGTAGCAATGCGGACAACTGACGCCTTGCTGATATTTGTGGCTGGCTTTGTCTGCTTCAGTGATAGGCATGCGGCAAGCGTTACATTGATCGTAACTGCCTTGCTCGAGTTGGTGATTGACGGTAATGCGATCATCAAATACAAAACACTCACCTTGCCAGCGGCTTTGCTCAGCAGGCACGTCCTCGAGATATTTTAGTATGCCGCCTTTCAGGTGATAAACCTCGGCAAAGCCTTGTTCTTTAAGAAAAGCGGTGGATTTTTCACAACGTATTCCGCCGGTGCAAAACATCGCGACTTTTTTATGGGTGTTCGGATCGAGGTGTTGTTTTACAAACTCCGGAAACTCTCGAAAACTGGTGGTGTTGGGGTTGATGGCGTTTTTAAAGGTGCCTACCTGAAATTCGTAATCGTTGCGGGTGTCGACCAGCAACACTTCAGGATCATCAATCAGGCTATTCCAATCTTTTGGGGCTACATAAGTACCAACGACCTGTTTAGGATCGATCCCGGGCACGCCCATGGTGACTATTTCTTTTTTGAGTTTAACTTTGGTGCGTTTAAAAGGCGACTGGTTGGTGACTGATTCTTTGCAGTCGAGATCGGCCAAACGTGGGTCACTGCGTAACCAGTTAAGCAAATTATCAATGCCTTGCCGTGGCCCCGCCACCGTACCGTTGATACCCTCAACCGCCAGCAGCAACGTGCCCCGAATCTGGTTGGCTTCCATCACATCAGTCAGCGGCTGACGTAAGGCCTGATAATTTTCCAGCGTGACAAATTTATATAAAGCACAAACGACGATTTGGGGCATGGGGCTGTTTCTCGCTAAGAACCGAACATTAAAAAGCTGAGTTAACGGATGATTATACGCAATCGGCTTATTTTATTCGTCAACCTCAATGCCATATTTGCTTAACAAGGAATATAACGTCGGCCTGGCAACACCGAGTAACTTGGCGGTGTTGGATATATTATTTTTGGTGTGAAACAACGCTCGTCTAATAGCCATGGATTCAGCGGCTTCACGGACTTCTTTTAGATTAAACGGGGCACGTTCATTTTGCAGTGTATTGTCATTATCCAATTCCAAATCTTTAACGCTGATACTGGCGTCATTGGAAATAATCACGGCTCGGTTAATTCTATTTTCAAGTTCGCGGACATTGCCGGGCCAGGTATAACATTCAATTGCCCGAATGGCATCAGAACTGAAACCTTTTAATTTTTTATTGTGCTGTTCGCAAAAGCGTTTTAGTAGCACATGCGCAATAACAACCGCGTCACCAACCCGATCTCTTAACGGCGGAATGTTGATGGTAAATTCACTTAGGCGATAGTACAAATCACTGCGGAACCTGCCATCGTCAATATAGGTTTGTAAATTTTGATGCGTTGCACACAACACACGCACATCCACCGGAATTTCTTGCCTGCCGCCAATGCGTTCAATAGTACGTTCCTGCAGGAAACGAAGCAGTTTAGCTTGCAGGTTAATCGGTAAGTCGCCGATTTCATCGAGGAAAAAAGTCCCTTTATTGGCATATTCTATTTTGCCCTTGGTTTGCTGAGTCGCACCGGTAAAAGCGCCTCTCTCATAACCGAATAACTCACTTTCCAACAAGTTTTCAGGGATTGCCGCGCAATTTACCGCTATAAAAGGTTGATCGGAGCGGTCACTTAGCGCGTGTATGGCGCGAGCCAGCACTTCTTTACCCGTACCGCTTTCGCCTAACAACAATGTTGTCGCTCGGGTTGGCGCTATTTTTTCAATGGTTCGAGATAGCTCTTGCATCTTAGGGCACGAGGCAATAATGCCCGTCAACGGTTCTGAACTTGTGTGATGATGATTTAGATGATCTTGCTCCAGCTCGTGCAAATGGAATGCTCGCGCGATAATTAAATTGAGCACGTCAATATCAATCGGCTTTTGGTAAAAATCGTAAGCGCCCATGGCAACAGCCTTGATAGCATTTTCACGATCATCATTACCGGTAACAACAATGACTTTAGTGGCGGGGGCCAACGCCAAAATTTCAGTCAGTGTTTTTAAGCCTTCGCTGGCATTGGTAGGATCTGGCGGCAACCCTAAATCTAACGTCACTACTTTAGGTTCATGCCGTCTTAATGCTGCAATCGCTTCACTGCGCTTACCGGCAATAATGGTTTGATAGGCCTCAAAACTCCATTTAAATTGTTTTTGTAAACCTGGGTCGTCCTCGACCACGAGCAGGATTTTCTTATCGTCCATTGTGACTTAACCTTGTTGTAAATTAACTATTGCGTTCGCCTAACGGTAAGCTAATGCTGAAAACTGACCCCTCACCCGGTTGGCTTTCAACCGCGATTTGTCCGTTCAACTTTACGATGTAATCCCGAGCCTCGTAGACACCAATGCCCATGCCGGCGTTGCCTTTGGTGGTATCAAATGGCTTAAATAAACGCTCGGCAATAAATTTACTGTCCATGCCATGACCATCATCAATCACTTTAATAAACGCCTGACTGCCATCACAGCTTAGTTCAAGTCTGACAAAGCCATCAGCATCTGTTGCTTCTTGAGCATTTTGCACAAGATGCCCGAGGATCGCAGTCATCTTTTCTTTTTCCGCAAATACTTCAATCACATCCTGCCGTACATCCAATTGTAGCGCGGGGCTGTTACCGGCTTGTTGTATCGCCACATCATGGGCAATATCAACCAAATTAACCAAGGTGCGGGTATCGCTTTGTATATTGCCTTTTTTTAACTGAGCCAATAAATGATCAATTTTGCTGACCACATTTTCCAAGGTGGCGATGGCATCATCAACAAATTCTGGATTGCGCTTATGTTTTTCGGCATTTTTAACAATCAACGAAATTTGCGCGACCAGATTTTTTAGATCATGCACCAAAAAGGCTGAAAGCCGGTTATATGCTTCAAACTGCCGTGATCTCGATAAGGCGTCACTGGCATGACTCAACGCCAAGGCATTTGCCAATTGCATACCGACGGTTTTCAGCAAATCATGATCTTCCCAATTAAGCCGCCTGGGCACTTTGGCTTGGGTCAACACAACCAGGGCTTCAAGTTCATTTTGGCGGAATAACGGCACTATCAGCCAGACATCGTTTTTATCGGTATTCCATTGCGACAAATCAACACCGTCATACACGTCAGGGTCATTAACGTATTCCACAAAATCAATCACCCATTGTTTTTCAATGAGAAACTGGATGAGCGAGTCATGCGCATGTAGCAATTGAGGCGGCGCAAAGCCAGGATTATTTTCTTCCGCTAAATAAAAATCACCCTGCTCATTTTTTAACCATAAACCGCCGCCACAGCTCTCAACCAAACTCGCCAAGGTTGTAATGATAAAGCCTGACAGCTCGTTCACTGAGTTTAACTGGGCGATAGTTCTGCTCAACTTAAGCCACTCATCACGATAATCGTAACGATAGTGGACAAAGTGCTTGCTGAAATACACTTTGGCCAAGGCCCTGACTTTGCCTGACACAAATAGCACTAACAGCAACACTATCGCTAAAAAAAAGAACAAGAGTTGCGCGACTTCGCCCCAGTTACCGCCATAATCACGGATATAAAATCCCGTCACCGACATCAAAATCAAATACAGCCCGGTGCCAAACAATACGGTCGTGTGAAAGATAACTTTTTTGGAAACGGTGATTCTGGAGAGTCTTAAAATATCTTCAGTTTGCAGGCGATACACCGAAACGGCCAACAAAGGAACCACCAAGCCGTTGATAAATCCGCGTGAATTCCATAACGTTGAATCCAGCTGGGAAAATAGCAGCGATTTGCTGTAAACGAAAAAATCGATAATAAAAATGGAGGCTAACCCCAAGCATAAAAACTTTAACGCCCAACGCATTTCCATTGAAGAGTTGCGATAAAGTTGCTCCACCATCATCAATCCCATAATGGCAAACAGCACATGAGCCACCAAGCGAAAATCTTGTCCAACGAATTGCTGCACTTGGTATCGAAAATCGGGCAACGCTTCCAGAATAAAAATAAAACCCACAAAAACAATTAGTCCCTGAGCCAGACGGGACTTTAGTAGCAGCACATAGTTACTGCTAAATTGCTGCCGGGAAATCAACACGCTTAATAAAAACAGCCACCCCGCATTACGCAAAGTTTCAACAGGTAAAATTTCCGAGGTAAACAACTCATTGTTATACAACGTAAAAGAGATAACTGCCGACCAACATAGAGAAAACAGCGCCGCAATAATTACCGGAATTGCCACCGGATTTTTTTTAAATCCCAGCAGCGCCATGGGCAACAAAAATATATTGGCTAACGCTGCGGTGGCATAACTGTACAAACTGTAATTTTCCATAAGCGCCTATCTTATTTGTTGAGTCATGTTGGAAGTGTCCAAAAATTATCTGTTCATACACTTCAATTACAATCAGGGCAGAATTAGCACGAACGAATGGTTTGTCAGCTTTATTATAAAACCATTCGATTATGTCTTACGGGTAATAAACATGCGGACGCACAAGATCAAAGAGGACTTATCGAGTTTATATTTGCAACAGATAAATAGGCAGGTCGCCCAGTGAAGGCGTTTTAAATAACGAACAGAAGATTACAGAGAACAAAATTTTCGATTCTCAAATGGACGCCGGCCGTGAATCAATTAACGATCCTATACTCAGGCCGGTTTCCAGAGGTTTTTAACGACTATTTACACAGGAATGTTTACGCTTAACTAATTCAGCTACCTGTTAAAAATTAATGGTGGTGACCACCAGCGCCGTGAATGTGTCCATGAGATATTTCTTCATCAGTTGCCGGTCTAATATCAACCACTTCAACGTCAAACGTTAACGGCACACCCGCTAATGGATGATTACCATCAATGGTGATGTCATCGCCATCAATGTTGATAATGGTAATCACGCCAGGACCTGAACTGACATCAGCATGAAACTGCATGCCAACTTCCAACTCATCAACGCCTTCAAACATTTCGATGGAAACGATCTGGACGCGGTCATCTTCGATTTCGCCATAAGCATCTTCGGCATCAATGCGTACCTTAAATTTATCGCCAACGGATTTACCAGTTAAGGCACTTTCCAAGCCGGAAATGATATTTCCGTAACCATGCAGATAAGCCAGCGCTTCATCACCTTCTGAGGTATCGATCACTTCGCCCTCGTCATTGGTCAACGTATAATGAATAGATACCGCTAAATTGTCTGCTACTTGCATGATAAAACCTTCTTCTGTATTTAAAAGGCGCTCATGATAAAGAGTTAACGGGCATTTGTCCGAAAAAATTCCTCAATCGCTTACCCTCATTTTAGGAACGCAAATGTCCCGCTGGCGACCCCCTCAAGCCAAATCCTCACCCTATATCACGCAAGCAGGCTACCAACATCTGGAAGCTGAATTGCGGGAGTTATGGGATAAACGCAAAGAAGTTACCGCCGCCCTATCAGCAGCCGCAGCCGAAGGCGACCGCTCGGAGAATGCCGAATACATCTATCGCAAGAAAGAATTACGCGGCATAGACCGCCGCATCCATTACCTGCAAAAACGCATGCCGTCGCTAAATATCGTCGCAAGGCCGCCGGACGATCAAGACAAAATATTTTTTTGCGCTTGGGTAACGTTGGAAAATGAACAAGGCGAAGAAATAACTTATCGCATCGTCGGCGCTGATGAGCTCGACCCAAAAAAGAACTACATTAGTCTTGATTCACCGCTGGCCAAAGTGCTGCTAAAAAAGACTTTTGATGATGAAGTGGTGGTTAGTAACGAAGTTCAGACAACGCGCTATGTGGTGGTGGATATTCGTTATGAAAGCTAGCAAGATGAGTTTATATACAGGTTGCGGACAAGGAAAATAACGCCAAACAATCGCCGTTTGCGCTTGGCCTTTAATATTTTTTTACTGTCTTAACCATCCCCATCAGCTTTTCATAAAGCACATCCGGCGCATAATTTTTATCATAATGCGCGCGGGCATTTTGCCCCATCTGAATTGCCTTGTCTGGATTACTGAGCGCCCATTCTAAGTTTTTCGCAAACGACTCTGGCGAAAACGTTTCCGAGAGCAATCCCGTTTTGTTAGTCAAAATTTGCTGAAAACTGATTACCGAACTAGCAACAATCGGTTTTGATGAAAACATCGCTTCAAGCAACACCAGGCCAAAAGGTTCAAACGAAGACGGCACGCAAAAAACATCTATTGATTGATAAAACTTTGAGGCATCTGTTACAAATCCCAAGAAAGTGACTAGGTTCTCAAGCCCTTCTTTTTTAACCAAGCTTTTCAGCTCATTTTCCTGTGCGCCTGACCCAGCCAAAACAAGCCGAAACGGGATGTTTTGGCGATTTAACAGCGCACACGCCCGAATCAACGTTGCAAAGTTTTTCTCATCAGACAAGCGCCCCATTGCTCCGATAACAGGCACATCATGCCATTTTTGCTTAGCCGGGAAGGACTTTGTCAAATTACAGGTATTAGGAATGACAAAAATCTTGTCGTCTAAAACGCCTTGCTCTTTCGCTAAAGCAACCGAGTCAGGACGAAGCGAAATAACCGCTTCGTAGGCTTTCATCGACCAGAATTTTTCCAGGTGAGCAATTCCAAACATTGGTGCAATGCCAGCCCCGGCAAACCGGGTGCGACTAAAAAAGTTATGCACAAAAATGACATCGGGCTGCCATCTTTTGATAAAAAACCGCATTTTTATTAGCGATAAGAGGCTTTTGTTTTGCAGGCGCAAGCGCGTCAAGTGTGGATGTTTTTTCTCAACCCCCTCTTCATCATAAGTATTT
Source organism: Methylococcaceae bacterium (assembly GCA_030699345.1). Lineage (GTDB taxonomy): Bacteria > Pseudomonadota > Gammaproteobacteria > Methylococcales > Methylomonadaceae > JABFRC01. Next base: position 9,508 of record JAUYMX010000397.1, on the reverse strand, counting down.
TTATAGATGAATAAGACGTCGTGTCCCTTTTCCAAAAACAGATTTGTATATTTGTATGCAACTTGTTCAGTCCCAAAGGGGACTGCCGAGCCACTCAGCATAATGTTTACAATGCGCATTTAATGACTCTGGACGAAAGATGGATTAAAGCTGCTGGTCATTAAGCAAGATGTGTAAAAACAGGACGTGTCCGCGGACGATAGCAAACATCCATCAGTAATCAATCGCGGGCATGGCCCACTCCTACAGCATTATAGCTTTGGACATAATGCCGAAGGAGCGCATCCGAACGAGCATAGCTGGCAACGATGTAAATGGACCAATGTCGGCTTATTCCCCAGCAATCGACAGTTGTTCAACCAATATGGAACCGGTGCGGATGTTGCCGCGATAATCGACATCATTACCGATGGCAACGATGTTTTTCAGCATGTCTTTTAAATTACCGGCGATAGTGATTTCTTCAACCGGGTACTGAATCTGCCCGTTTTCCACCCAGAAACCGGCGGCACCGCGAGAATAGTCGCCCGTCACCATGTTAACGCCCTGCCCCATCAATTCGGTGACCAATAAACCGGTATTTAATTCTTTTAACATGCCGTCAAAATCCAAGGTGCCGGGATCGATGGTCAAATTATGCACGCCGCCTGCGTTACCGGTACTTTGCATGCCTAATTTTCGGGCTGAATAAGTGCCCAGCACATAACCTTGCAATATTCCGCCGGTGACAATGTCACGCGGCTTCGTTGCGACACCTTCGCCGTCATAAGCTGCACTGCCTAAGGCCGCTTTTAAATGGGGTTGTTCGTGGATGCGTACAAACTCGGGGAATACTTGTGTGCCCAAAGCATCGAGTAAAAACGACGATTTACGATACAAATTGCCGCCGCTAATCGCACCAATAAACGAGCCGAGCAATCCTGAGGCGGTTTCTGCGCAATACAGCACAGGGCATTGCCGTGTGCTTAAGCTACGGCCTTCTAAACGTCTAAGAGTTCGCTCAGCAGCCTTATTGCCTATCGAAACCGCTGACTCAAGATGCAAGGCATTTCTGGCGACGCTGTACCAATAATCCCGCTGCATACTGTCGCCGCGCTGCGCTAATACTGAACAACTTAGCGAATGCCGGGTAGCCGCATAGCCTTGCAAAAAACCCAAGCTATTACCCATCACCCGGATACCTTGATGAGAATTGACTGAGGCTCCCTCAGAGTTGCTGATTTCAGGATGAAAGCTGCGTGCCGCATCTTCACATTCTGTTGCCAAAGCAATGGCTTTATCAGCGTTGACATCCCAAGGATGATAAAGCTCAAGATCGGGGAATTCCGTCGCCAGCAGCTGTTGTTCTGGCAACCCGGAAAAACTATCTTCACTGGTAAAGCGGGCAATGCTGCAGGCCGCACTAACGGTTTCTTTAATGGAGGCAAGTGATAAGTCCGTCGTGCTAGCGGAGCCTTTCCGTTGACCAAAATAGACCGTCACTCCCAAGCCTTGGTCGCAATGGTATTCAAGCGTTTCGACCTCCCCCAGTCGCACGCTGACAGACAAGCCATTATCTTGGCTTAAGCCTGCCTCTGCGGCAGTTGCACCCTGTTTTTTAGCTTCGTCCAATAAGTCTTGAACGGTATTTTTTAACTGATTTATTTGCTCTTGATTTTGCACGGTAGTCTCTGTGTTTTGTATATTGGGCTCGGTTTAATTAATCCATTCGACAATCTATGGATTTGGTTAGAAATAACCGCCCTCTTTGCCATCAAGAAAATTTTTCCGTTCGTCCTGAGCTTGTCGAAGGATAAGAGGAAAAATTCCATATCGGAGCGGCAACCCGTAAGTGCTTCGACAAGCTCAGCACGAACGGCTTGCTAGGTGTTATTCCAATTTCGGGAAGTTATTTTGGACGGAGTCCTAAACGCTAGTTCCACCTACCGTTAATCCGTCAATTTTCAACGTAGGCTGACCGACGCCGACCGGCACACTTTGTCCATCTTTACCGCAAGTGCCGACACCGCTATCCAGCTCCAGATCGTTACCGACCATGGATACTTTGGTTAACACATCCGGGCCGTTGCCGATTAACGTTGCGCCTTTCACCGGGCGCGTGATTTTGCCGTCTTCAATCAAGTACGCTTCACTGGCGGAAAATACAAACTTGCCTGAGGTAATGTCCACTTGGCCACCGGCAAAGTTTTTCGCGTACAGACCTTTTTTAACCGATTTGATAATCTCTTCAGGATCATGCTGGCCTGGCAGCATGTAAGTATTAGTCATGCGCGGCATAGGCAAATGCGCATAGGATTCACGGCGACCATTGCCGGTGGACTTAACCCCCATCAAACGGGCATTGAGTTTATCCTGCATATAGCCTTTGAGGATGCCGTTTTCAATCAAAATAGTTTGCTCGGTGGGCGTACCTTCATCGTCGATGCTGAGCGATCCGCGCCGTCCCGGCAAGGTACCGTCGTCAACTACGGTGCATAAATCAGACGCCACTCGCTCGCCTACCCGGCCGCTAAATGCCGATGTGCCTTTGCGGTTAAAGTCGCCTTCCAGGCCATGGCCGATGGCTTCATGCAATAAAATACCCGGCCAGCCGGGGCCTAATACCACCGTCATGTTGCCTGCCGGGGCTTCACCCGCTTCTAAATTGACTAATGCTTGCCTGACCGCTTCTTTGCCGTAATTTAGCGCCCGCTCCTGTTCGGTAAAATAATTGTAATCGCTGCGCCCGCCACCGCCCATACTGCCCTGCTCACGTCGGCCGTTTTCTTCAACAATCACCGACACATTCATGCGCACCAAAGGCCGCACATCGGCGGATAACGAGCCATCCTGATTGGCAACCAAAATGTTTTCGTAGGTTCCCGACAGGCTGACAATCACTTCTTCGATACGTGGATCAAGCTTACGGGTTTCACTATCGACCGTTTTTAACAAATCGATTTTTTGTAAGGTTGCCAATGATGGCAATGGGTTAACGATGGGATAATAGCGCGGCCACTTGGCCGTCTTGATCATCCCCATTTGTGCTTGTTGTCCGTGACGCACAATCGCTTTGACATTACCTGCCGCTTCCAACAGCACCGGCAATTCAATCCGGTCACTGTAGGCAAAGCCGGTTTTTTCCCCAGACACGGCTCTGACGCCAGCACCCTGCTCAATACTATGACTGCCTTCTTTGATGATGCCGCCTTCCATCACCCACGATTCAGAATGACTCGACTGAAAATAAATATCAGCATCGTCAACAGATGCGCTGAGCAAGCAGTTCATAATTTTTTCAATGTCGCCATCTTGCAATCCTGATGGCGTGAGCACAGCTTGTCGGGCGAGATTAAGTAAGTCGGTCATAACGAGTGATTAGTATTAAGGTAATTTATAACGGGCGACACGACACCCGAAGAACAAAGAATGTAATCGGCCTATTGTGTCTGTCAAGGCGGAGTTTGGAAAGCCGACTGTTACGTAACAGTCGGCTAGATGTGTTTATTCTGGTTTCAAATCATCATGGAGGGTGTCATAGACACTTTGCAGCAGCTCTTCACTGGCATCGGGCTGTGTTTCGTTATAACCATCCTGGCTTGAGGCCGTACTTTCGTGCTGGATAGCCTTAGCGGTAACGATTGTTTCGTCGCCATCTTCTTCCAGGGTCAGCGTGTAATTGGCTTCACTACGCACAGATAATGATCCAGACGCCAGCTTGCTAAAGAAACCACCGGTTTTGTAGGCGACGTAATACAAGCCTTTATCTTGTTCAAAGTCAGTTACTTCGATACTGCTTTGCTTCAGTGCCAGTCGTAAACTCTCCCACGCCTGGTCCACAGGTTGCTTGATTTTTAACTTCGGCGGGGAGTCTTCTGTCAAAGAAACGAGTCCACCTAGTCCTTGTTTGCGCGGTTTCTTGTCGAGCGCACCATCATCAATCAGTCGATCTTCACTGGCTTGTTTAGTAATGGCTAGCGTAGGCGGGCGCTCCAAATTTCTAATATCACGGTATTTTGAATTATCTGCACTGCAAGCGGCCAGCATCAAACCAATCGCCGCATAAAAAAAATGTTTAGCTTTCATTGTTAATTACAAAAAACGACGATGAGTTAAAACAGGAAAGGCGCTGCGCACTTTTTCCAGTCGATCATGATCCAGGTCGGCAACCACAAAACCACTCCCCGTCTTGTAGCAATCCAACACTACCCCCCAAGGATCGATAATCATGCTGTGCCCAAACGTTTTCCGTCCATTGATGTGAAAGCCGCCTTGATTAGAAGCAATCACGTAACACAAATTTTCAATCGCCCGCGCTCTTAGCAATACTTCCCAATGCGCCGCACCTGTTTCGGCAGTAAACGCGGATGGAATCACTAAAATATCGAGGCCTTGTTGGCTCAATTTACGGAAAAACTCCGGGAAACGCAGGTCATAACAAACAGACAGCCCTACTCGTCCAAACGGTGTGTCGATAACCAACGGCTCGTCACCCTGCTCAATAGAATTTGATTCGCGGTAAACTTCAGATGTACCCGGCACATCGACATCAAACAAATGCATCTTGTCATATCGTGCAACGCGATGGCCTTTGTCGTTATAAACCAAACAGGCCGCACGCACTTTATTATGCTCATTGCCAAATATGGGAATAGTGCCGCCAACGACCCAAACGCCATATTTTTTAGCGGCGTTAGCCAAAAATTCCTGAATGGGGCCGTTGCCGATAACCTCGCCAATTTTTATTTTATCGAGCTCATGCTCACCCATGAAGGCAAAATTTTCCGGCAATACCACCAGTTTGGCGCCGGCTTTAGCCGCTTCGGCAATTAATTTACCTGCCTCCAATAAGTTGGCGCTAACATTTGGGCTTGATGCCATTTGTATGGCTGCACACTTAGTCATGTTGTTTCTCTTGTTGATTATTTTGTTGTTTTAGCCAGGAAAAGTCCGTTAAACCATTCCAAGTTTTTTGCAATAAACCATCGTTGTCATGCAACGGTATGATTTGCGCATTACTCCACGCACCTTTTACTAAATACTGAGAGCCAAAGAAAAAGCCTTCCTGATTTTTTCCCGTCAGCGTTTGCCCAACTAATGCCATAATTTTGCCCATAATTGTACCAGCTATAGGTACGGCATCGGCACTTTTGGGGGTGACATTGATAATATGCTCACCGGTACGATTAACCAAATCGGTCTCCCCAGTAATGGAGATTTTAGCCGGTACGGCATCGACGATTAAATCTTTAGTGATCGCCTTGCCGTTAACTAAATCAAAATGGCCGGTGATGCTGTTAAACGTCATGCCTTCACCATAGACATCACTAAAATCCAGCTGAATGCGCTTGAGCCACTGCGCCACCGCCAACACCCCCAAGACCCTGCCAAAGCCGGGCTCGATACTCAAAATTCGGCCGTTCTTTAAATCAACATCAACCCGGCCGCGTAAATCGGCCAATGCGAATTGATAAGGTGCTGACGACCAATCCAGCTTGAAGTCAACCAAGCCGCTTGTTTCGGCAAAATCCTTGGTGATCTCCAGCTGTGCGAGCGTCCGGCTAGCTTGCGGCATGTCCAGACGTCCCTCTAAGTGAGTCGCAGAGCGCAACCCGCGTGCTTTCCAGTCGCCCGTCAATTGTAGTTTTTGCGCCCCGTTAGACAATTCTATATGCCTAAATCTTATACCGTCTGAGAGGCGCTCAGTTTCCACAATCAATTGCCCAAAATCAGTCGCTTGCCACAACGTTTTTTGGCTCGTTAAGGTAAACAACGGCATCGCTTCAGGCGATAAATCTTGACCTGGAGTAGCACCTATAGATTTCAGCTGTTTCAGCGCATTTAAGTCCAGGCTAGTCATATCAAGCTTAATAACCGCATTGGCAAGGTCATTTGGAATAAACACCTTACCTTTAGCGACGGCACTATCAATGCTGCCTACCCAGTCTTGCCCCTGATGTTTAAAGGTTAAATCAAACACGCCTAATTCAGCTGATTTCCATAATGCATTGGTGCTGTAAATCTTGATAGCCTTAATCCTAATAGCGTTATTACCCTTATTTTGCGCCCCCTTGCCGGGTTGTAGAAAGGCAAGTCCGTTCACCCAATCTTGTAGCGGTAAGTGATCACGCTTGATTTCCAGAGTGACTCCCGGCTGTGGATCTTGAACACTGTCACCATCACCCACCAGCACATGGGCTGAATATAGATTTTGTTGCTTGGTATCCAGCAACAGGGATGCTTTAAGTTGGTTGTCATATTTTAATAACAGCGGCAACCTGGATTTATCCTCCAATCCTATCGATAGCGACAACGGTCTGCGTTGTTGTAGCGTTTTGGCAAGCCCGCCCGGCAACTGCAATTCAACACCGGCAAGTGTTGATTCCACCAGCAATTCTGGCGGGCTATCGCCATAAGGCAATGCCAGCGTTAGCTGGTAATCGGCAGTACCTTGGGCCACCTGACTCAACGGAATATTGAATTGTGTTTGCAACTCAGTCACACCGGCGCGGCCGTTAACGTTAACCGCCGTCTGACTGGCCGTACTCTTAATGTTGATTTGTATCGGCTGCCCCAACGCCAATGCTCGGATGGTGTCGCTATAAACACCCACGTCATTAAATTTTAAATCACCGGTAATTTTACTAACGCGAAGATCTAATGCCTTAATGTTTAACTCGGCATTTTTGAGTTTGGCGCGACCATCAACCCGGGTTTTCGCTTGTTCTATTAAAGGGATCGCAAGATCCAATGTCACTTGCGTGTTACCTTGCGGGGTAATAGTGTCGAGCAAGGCATCAACCGGTGAGTTCAGCGGCGTTTTTTGCATAAAACTGAGCACTTGGGCAATTTCGCCTTCAAGCTCGCCTTTAACCAATAAGTGTTTGCTGGTGTCCATGGACGGAATAGTCACTTCCGTCGGTTTAATGGTCAGCTGTTCTGTCTGCGCTTGCTGGATATTCACTTTTAAGCTATCGCGCTCAAACAATACATCGGCATTTAGGTTGGTGAGATGCGGCCACTCGGGGTCGTAAGCCAACTCAAAATTTTCGCCGGTAAACAGCACCTCAAAAACGCCTTCGCCCTTGTTAAAAGGAAAATCTTTTAAATTGCCGACAAACAGCGTGCCGCCCTTGGCAATACGGCCACTGATGAAGGCCTGGTCCAACCAGTTAAGCGTATCTGCACCCATCACCAATGCTGGCAAGAAATTGGGTACTTGCGTGACATCACCCGCAACAAAACTGTTTTGCAGATCAAGAAAAACCGGCGCGTCATTTTTCGGCAGCTTTAATCGAAAGTAATTAGTACTTTCAAAACTCATTGAATTCAGCACTAGATTGTCACTGGAAAACAGCCAATCCTGGTCGGTTTGTTGCCAGCTGACCTCCGCATCAAGCTTAGCGATGGGCAATGGCGCCCGAAACAAATCGGCAAAGCTGATCCAACCATCTTTGCTGGTGAGCTTTACAACACCTTGTTGTTCAGTACCTTTAATCTGTCCATTGATATTGACTAAATTGGGCGCCCCACTGCCGAGACTAGCGACACTGAAATGATTAAACGCGCCATTAACAGCAAGCGTTTTTTGTTGTAAATCGGCAAATAAGGACACGTTATCCAAAAAGCCTTGCAGCTGCGCTTGCTTAAGCTGCAAGGCTTGCTGTTCTGTTAATGGCGCAAAAAACGCCAACACATCAGCTACCGGTTGTAAGTCCAAGCGATCGATATATAAGCCTATATTCTTTAATGTTGCCTCCGGTGTTAATTCAGCCGATAGACTAAATTGAGAGGTTGGTTTTTTGTCGACCTCGGCCGCATCTGCCTTAATCAGGTCAAGATGCTGAACGTTTAATAACCAACGGTTATTCACCAGGCTTAAATCAAATCCGGCATTGAGCTGTTTGGCGGGGAACACAACATTGTTGGCTCTACTGATATTTAGTTGTTGCAGTTTGACATCACCCGCTAATTTAACCAGTTTTGACTGCTGCCAATCCGCCCATATTTTAAAATCGCCAACACCGGACTTGATCGATCCCCCTAATGGCGGTTCTAACGCTGCAATTTCGGGTAATTGCAATTTTTTGCCGTCAAAATAAACCGTGCCAAAGGTACTGCCGGGCTCAAATAAATTACCGTCAAGATCTATAGAAATCGTTAAGGTATCGCCCAGTTTTTTGGGTAATCCGGCAATCATATTCAATCGGTGCCGCGAACCATCATTAAAGATGGCCAAATCCACCCGCTCAAATGCTAAAGGCTTAACGTGCCGAAGATCATCCTGCCAAGTAATGGCGCTGTGCAAAACTTCGTATTTTCCGCCTTGCAACAGCCATTGCGGCTGACCTTCACCGGATTTCAGGCCGACAATAACAATCTCGCCGTCCGCCTGCCGTTTAACTGTTAATTTAGCCCCGACCACCGTCACCCAGGCCGATGACAGTAGCTCTTGTTTAATCACCAAATCGAGCAGATTAAGTCCGAAGCGGATTTCACGAAACTCAATGGGGGGGGGGTGACCGGGAAGCGGCGATAAAACGGCAATATCTTTGAGCATCAATTCGGGGCTAAAGCCGCGCATTTTTGCTCCCAAGCGGCCGATTTGTACCGGCGCACCAACTACCTCGGTAAACCGTGCAGCCAGATCTATCTTGTAGTGCTCAATGCCGGACAACGTCAGTCGCACTGCCGTTAAACCGACCGCTAGAAGCAGCAACGACCAAAAAATGAGATGCCGAGTGGCACGGGTAATGTGATGAATCATTAAACCAATGGCAAAGAAAGGATGTCTAAACAGCGCATCATGGTTATTTACCCGCCACCCTCACAGCAGCACCACGTCATATTGTTCTTGATTATATTCAGCTTCGGCCCTGAATTTGATACGTACCCCCAAAAAGGCTTCCAGTTCTGCCAACATATCGGCTTCTTCATCCAGCAGCATTTCCACGACTTCATTGGAAGCCAGTACCAGTAATTTCTTGACGTTGTACTGCCTGACTTCACGGATGATTTCACGGAAAATTTCCAAGCACATCGATTCAGGAGTTTTCAACACGCCACTGCCGCCGCAGGTTTTACAGGGCTCGCACAAAATATGTTGCAGGCTTTCCCGCGTTCTTTTGCGGGTCATTTCCACCAAACCTAAAACCGAGACTTCGGTAATTTTGGTTTTTGCCCGATCTTTTTCCAAATGCCGTTCCAACGCTTTTAAGACCTGTTTTTTATGGTCCTCGCTGTTCATATCGATAAAATCGATGATGATGATGCCGCCGAGATTTCTCAGGCGCAACTGCCTGGCGATGGTTTGCGCCGCTTCCAGATTGGTTTTAAAAATAGTTTCTTCTAAATTGCGACCACCCACATAACCGCCGGTATTCACATCCACGGTGGTCATGGATTCGGTTTGATCAAACACCAAGTGTCCGCCGGACTTTAATCCCACCCGGCGCTCCAAGGCCTTTTGGATTTCATCTTCGACACTGTAAATATCAAACAATGGACATTCGCCGCTGTAATGCTCAAT
>JAUYMX010000462.1 GCA_030699345.1 Methylococcaceae bacterium | reverse complement strand
CGTGGCGACGCATTATCTTTCCAACTATCTCGGTTGGCGCAGGCTGGTCGATCGCAGAAATACCGCCTTATCGTCGACCGCCTTCTTGTCCGCCGTTTTGGGGATAAATTATGTTCAACAAGTAACAGTGACATAGCCTTTTTTAAAGTTGCGCGTTCTCCAGCCAGAGCCAGGGAGACCTCGCTTCTATCCTCTTCAGGCGCTTTGACGTTACCGAATTTGTCGAGTGTTGGCGGGTGCATTTTCAATTTTGCCAGCGACGCTTTCAGCGTGTCGCTTAAGCCCTGTAGGCTTTGGGTTACCTCGTTATAGGTAGCAGCAGATAATTGCAGGTCATTTAATGCCGTCACTGCATTTTTAAGGTTGTCGGTAGCCGATACAACATCATCAACATTCGAACGCGGGATAATCGCTGCATTTCCTCTCCAATCTGATGCACCATGTTCGATCCAGTACTCCATATTGACCCGAGCCCGACCAAGGAGGTTATTGATCTCGAAGCGGTAATCAGCAATCCTATGATCGGCACCGATAACAAGTTCACGTTTTATTGCCATTTCACGCCCACCCATTTGCTGCTCAAGGCCAGCAACCTGCATCCAGGCCATCTGGCGGCCTTCTTTAGCCGCGTAGAATTCCGCTTCTGCCAAATCGAACCGTTTAACGGCGGCAACCGCTGCGCTTTTCGCTAACGCTTTGGCTTTGGTGAACTGCGCAGGGAGCCCTTTCAGTTCCTGGATAAGGGTTTTACGCTCTGTAATTCGCTCGATTTCGTCGGCATTGAGTACCGCCTGTACTTCCGGGCGGTTTAATATCCGATCTAACTCGGCACGGTCTGTTTTGGGCAATTTCAGCCCTTGAAATAGTTTGTTGATAACGGCGTTACTCATAGAAGATCCTGGTTTGATGAAAAAAAATGCGCTCTAGCAAAATTACCAGTGTGTCGCTTTGATGATCATGTTAACGGGGGGGAAATTCCCCCGGAAGGTATTTTTTTAAATAAAAAAACCAGTAAATTCAAGGCCTCTGGCCGGGGGAGTGGTTTTTTATTGGGGGCCCCTGTTATATATCTACCCCCCCCATTTTTGCGCCGACCGGTAATGCCTTTCAGTGCGTCTTTTTTGATAGTCTCCCAAAGTAGGAACTTTCCTTGCGGCCCTCTGATTTCTCGACGAGCCAGTTCGCCCTCTACATACTGTGCAATTCTCACGACACTAGGTCTTTTGTCAGTTTTTAACTCCTGTTCTTCCATCCACTTTTCACCAATCTCCCGGGCGGTAGCTATCCAGGGGTGCGGCTTTGGTGACTCATCTACCAGGTGTTTTATTGACGGTGCCTGGTTGCTGACCTGCGCGGATTCGGCCGCTTCGACATATCCCCACGGCCAATCAGTAGAGATAAAACATAAACCGGCCATTTCCCATTGCAACAACTCTGCCCTAAGATGTGAGAGCTTTTCTTCTTTGCGCTCAAATTGACCAAAGTCCAACACGGGCAATGCTTTGATCTGGGCAATCTGCTTTTCCACATATCGCCATTCCAGTACAGCGCGTTCTTTTAGTTGTTCAAGTGCCAGCCGCCGATCATCCCAAGTCGTCTTAGCAAGATCCAACGGGGCGCAAGGGAAGTAGGGTTGTTCAAAATCTTCATTGGTCATGATTCGATTCCTCTGTAGTGGGTTTTGTTTGTAAATATGAGTTGTGGTGAAATTAAAAACTTGGACCAACCGGAGAAACTGCAAGGTGTTCAATCATCGGCCCCATACCAAGGAAGCCAATTGCTAACCACTACAGTGGGCTTTTTGTATTCAAAAAATCCTCAATAAAAATTTATCGGGCTATCCGATCATGAGGAAAGTGAACCATGAAACTACCACCACTAACCCCATATTGGGGTATACCCCCCTCCCGAAATTCCCGCGCCTAAACGTAAGTAATTGCAATCGGTCTAGGGGAAAAACGTTTTAGGGATTTTGACCCCCTACCCCCCTCAGGAATTTCCCGCACCCAAACGTAAGTAATTGCAATCGGTCTAGGAGTGTTACACCACAATCCCTACTCACATTGATCATGAAGAGATATGGCGTGGCATTGTGGACAGTATGTAAGTTGCTTTTGATCATGGCTTCATTATCATAAATATATTTATTTACTCCGGAAATTAGGGAACATGGGAAATTAGTTTTAAATCAATAGGTTACGCCGGTAACTTTGCAGGAAAATAGCAGGAAGTTTGGTTTTAACAATCCATTTAAAAACCAAACTTACCGCCTAAGTTTCCGCTAACTTTCCAGCTATAAGCCTTGGTAACTCTCTAACTTCCTATATTCCCTAATTTCCCTTTATGGTCTTAAGCGGTTTGCTAACCCAGAACACCGATGACCCACGCCCTGGTTTTCCATCTGACCTTGCTAACTGTTCCTGACGGATTAAAGGT
>JAUYMX010000387.1 GCA_030699345.1 Methylococcaceae bacterium | reverse complement strand
AAGCCAAAGTCTTTATAAACATCAAACAGCATGTCGATGAATGTCGAAACCTCATCTTGAATTTGGCCTTCAGTGCAAAAAATATGTGCGTCATCCTGGACAAAGTTTCTAACCCGCATCAATCCATGCAATGTGCCGGATGGTTCGTTGCGGTGGCAGGAGCCGAATTCAGCCAGTCGGATTGGTAAATCGCGATAGCTTTTAATGCCTTGGTTGTAAATTTGCACATGGCATGGGCAGTTCATCGGTTTAATCGCGTAATCGCGATTTTCAGAATGGGTGGTAAATATCATTGCACCGAATTTATCCCAGTGCCCTGATTTTTCCCATAATGAACGATCTACGATTTGCGGCGTTTTAACTTCTCCGTAACCATTGGTGCGTAATTTTTCACGTACGTACTGCTCGATTTGCTGATACAAAATCCAACCTTTTTCATGCCAGAACACCATGCCGGGTGCTTCTTCTTGGGTATGAAATAAATCGAGCGTTTTTGCTAGTTTGCGATGATCCCTTTTTTCTGCCTCTTCCAGGCGATGCAGGTAATCTTGCAATTCTTTTTTGTCGGTCCAAGCGGTGCCGTAAATACGTTGCAGCATTTCATTATTGGAATCACCTCGCCAATAGGCGCCGGCAATTTTCATTAACTTGAAGGCTTTTAATTTGCCGGTACTCGGCACATGTGGGCCGCGGCATAGATCGATAAATTCACCTTGCGTGTATAGGCTTAAGTCTTCGTTCGCTGGAATTGATTCGATAATTTCGGCTTTATAAGTTTCTCCTAAATTCTTGAAAAACTTAACGGCCTCATCTCGTGATAACACTGAGCGAGTTACTAGGTTATCTTCTGCTACCAGTTTTTGCATTCTGGCTTCAATGGCTTCCAGATCTTCTGGTGTAAAAGAGCGCTGGTAAGCGAAATCGTAAAAGAAGCCGTTTTCAATAACCGGTCCAATAGTTACCTGGGCGTCTGGAAATAACTGTTTGACCGCCTGTGCCAAAAGGTGGGCAGTGGAATGGCGGATAATCTCAATGCCTTCGCTATCTTTTACAGTAATGATTTGTAATGTCGAATCTTCCTGAATAGGCGTACTGGCGTCGACGAGTTTGTCATTGATTTTGCCGGCAAGCGTGGCCTTGGCTAAGCCTGTGCCTATGGATAATGCGACGTCCATGACGGTGACGGCTTGGTCAAAAGTGCGCTGAGAGCCATCTGGAAGAGTAATTACTGGCATGTTATTTGTTTTTAGTTGGCACAATAAAAAAGCACCGCTAGGCAGTGCTTTGTAAACACATTAGTAGTGCCAAAATAGCTGGCGGCTACATTAAATAATTTTTTTAATCCTACATGTAATTGATTGATATTGCAATCATTGTTCCTTTGTTTCCCTCCTTAAGTGGCTTAGCTTGGTCGCTATTTAAGTTCTTTTGATTGAGTATTCAAAGGTTATGATGTCGGTAAAAAAATCAGCTCTCCTGGCCTGGGATACGAGCAGATATTGTGTTTTGCGTCGTAATTGAGGTTGATGACTAAGGATAAAAATGACTATTTCGTTGGCGGTGTTGGTCGTCGTATTTTTGTTGATTGCGATAAGAAAAATTGGTCATTTGCAGATCAAAATCTGGCAAGTAATGATGGCTGGCGCTTTGGTATTGTTGGCTACCGGCGAAATTGGCTGGAGTGATGCGTTAAAGGCGATTGACGTTAACGTCATGCTGTTTTTGCTAAGCATGTTCATCATCGGTCAGGCGCTGGTTGATAGTGGTTATCTTTACTTCCTGG
>JAUYMX010000381.1 GCA_030699345.1 Methylococcaceae bacterium | reverse complement strand
TCAGCAACAACGCGGACAAAATCCTTTACTGGTTGCCGTCGAAGCCTTACTCAACTTGCCTGACTCACGCTTTACCGTCAGTGAGTTTTTGGGGCTACTTGAGGTACCGGCATTAAGACAGCGTTTTGAAATTGATGAAATCGCCATTCCCAAGTTGCATCAATGGGTTGAAGAAGCCGGTATCCGCTGGGGTTTAAATGCCCGGCAACGCGCGCAGACCGTAGCCATGCCCACGCATTTGGAAGCCAACACCTGGCAAACCGGCTTGCGACGGATGCTGCTCGGTTATGCAGTCGGTGCAGGCGCTGCGTTTAACGGCATTGAACCTTATGAAGAAATTGGCGGATTGGAAGCGCAATGGCTCGGCGGTCTGTCATTCTTACTGGAAACCCTGGAGAAATATTCCAGCCTGCTGAGACAAGATCAAGCATCTGCCAACTGGCAAAGCACATTGCTGGCGCTGCTGGAAGATTTCTTTGTCGTCAGTAATGAACCCGAGCGCAAAACCCTGGAAACGCTGATCCAGTCATTGGCGGGCTGGACACACAACTGTGAGCAAGCAGGCTTAACCGAAGCCGACACCCTTCCATTAAATGTAGTCCGTGAATCCTGGCTGGCGGCGGTAGATGAACCGAGCCTTCACCAACGCTTTCTCAGCGGCCGGGTTAATTTCTGCACACTGATGCCGATGCGCGCTATCCCGTTTCGACTGATTTGCCTGCTGGGAATGAATGACGGCGACTACCCGCGCAGCCAGCAAGCGCAGAGTTTTGATTTGATGACGCAACGCGGGCACTATCGCCCCGGCGACCGCTCGCGTCGGCAAGATGATCAATATTTGTTTATGGAAGCGCTGCTGTCGGCACGGCAGCAACTTTATATCAGCTGGGTTGGCCGTAACATTCGCGATAACAGCGAACGTCCGCCGTCAGTGTTAATCAGTCAGTTGCGCGATACGCTTGAGCAAGGCTGGCGACTTGCAGACAACTCCACTACCCTGTTATCAGAAATAACCGTAGCCCACCCGTTACAACCTTTTAGTCGGCAATATGTGGTTAAAAATCGCGATCGCCGTTTGTTTACTTATGCACGGGAATGGTTTGATGAATCCAGGCTAATCAATGCCCCCTCAGCCATTACGCCACCCACTGAAAAGACGCTTACCTTATCGCTGGAATCGTTGGCGCGTTTTCTAAAAGCGCCGGTTAAAACCTTTTGTAATCACACCCTCAAATTTGGCTTCGATGATGAAACCAGCACCAGCGAAGATAACGAGCCGTTTGCTTTTAACCGGCTGGAGAGTTACGTCTTAAGTAACGAATTATTAACTAATTTAAAAAGCCGACAGCCAACCGACACCGCTACATTTTTTGCCGAGCAGCGTAAAACATTGGCCGGCAAAGGCAAACTGCCGTTAAGCGGATTTGCTCAGGCGGCGTTTGCAGAGATTGCAAGTCCGGTTAATAAAGCTTGGCTACAATACCAAGCACAGCTCAACAATTGGCCTGACGAAATACTCCCGCGCGCCATTAACTTAAGTTTTATCTTGGCTAACGGCATCAGCGTGCAATTAACCGGCGACCTGAATAATTTGCGGCAACACCATGATAATCAGCGGGTCGCTATGCTCCAATTAACTGCGCAACGACTTCTAAATAAAGACAACATCAAATACCCCAACCTGCTGTTGAACTGGGTACAACACCTGGCTGGCTGTGCCGACGGCTTGCCGCTGCAAACGCTGGTGATAGGCGCCGACACTGTAATTAGCATCGCGCCAATTGAACCGGATGTCGCACTGGCACAGCTTGCATCATTAATTCAGGCTTGGCACCTGGGCATGCAGGAACCGTTGCCTGTGGCATGCAAAACCGCATTTGCGTGGTTAGGCGCCGCGCCGGAAAAAGCCTTGGACACAGCACAAGCGCAATATCAAGGCGATGATTGGAACAACGGTGAGGTCGATTACGATGCCTATCTGGCGCGATTTTTCCCCACCTTTGCAGGCTTAAAACCGGAAGATTTAGAAAATGGTTTTGTGGCGTGGGCAGACACGCTGTATCGCTCGGCATTTACACATATCACGCAACAGGACGTGCAATCATGAGCGCAGCCAATCCATTAAATCCACTGGACTTTCCGCTGTCCGGCACCCGCCTGATCGAAGCCAGCGCCGGAACCGGCAAGACTTACACCATTGCGGCCCTTTATGTGCGCCTGATTCTTGGCCACGGACAAGACCATGACTTGCCTGCGCGCGAGTTATTGCCGCCGGATATTCTGGTGGTGACCTTTACCGAAGCCGCCACCAAAGAACTGCGCGAACGCATCCGCACCCGCCTTACTCAGGCGGCGCGCTATTTTCGGCAACAGTCGGATGACGGCGATGATTTCCTCAAGCCGCTGCGCGACAGTATCGAGCCGAGTTTATGGCCAGCCAGCGCGCATCGTCTGGAACTGGCCGCCAATTGGATGGACGAATCGTCTGTCTACACCATTCATGGCTGGTGTAATCGCATGTTGCAGCAACACGCTTTTGACAGCGGCAGCCTGTTTCGTCAGGAGGTTAATACCGACGATCAGGAACTGTTAAACGAAGTGGTGCGGGATTATTGGCGGACTTTTTTTTACCCCTTACCAGAAGTTTGTTGTCAGGCCGTTTTTAAACTGGCGCGTTCGCCTGAAGAATTGACGAAATTGCTCAAGCCTTTGCTGTCGGAAACCGAGGCATTGGGCCTTGACTGTACCGACGATGATATTGCCGTTGTGTTTAAAGAGTGGCAGCAATGGGAGCACACTCGGCATGCGCTGGAAACCGCTGCCCGCAAGGCATGGCACGATAATCAACAGACCCTAGCAACGCTGTTAAACGATGCTTCGGATAATCGCTGGTTAAACGGTAATCAATACCGTACAGCAACTTTCAGCAGCAAATTGGCAGAACTGGCGGCATGGGCTCAGTTTGGCGATAACGTGGACATTGAAGCGCTGGCAAAATTCGGCCAAGAAAAATTGCATGCCGGGCTGGTTAAAGCACATCAAGACAAAGCCGAACAAATCCAGCACGACGCATTTCTAGCTATCGACAACTTAGTCAGCCATGCCCAGCAAGAGCTGGACATCAGCGAAAAACTCACCCTGCATGCGATCCACTGGATCAGGCACCGCTACGACACCGAAAAACAACGCGCGGCGCGGATGACTTTCGACGACATGCTGACGCGTTTGGATACTGCGCTGCAAGGTAGCAACGGCGAACGACTGGCGACGGCTATTCGCCAACAATATCCCATCGCCTTGATTGATGAATTTCAGGACACCGACCCGGTGCAATACCGGATATTTTCCGCCCTGTATCCAGCCGATGCCGACACAGATTTGGGCTGTTTCATGATTGGCGATCCCAAGCAGGCTATTTATTCGTTTCGGGGCGCGGACATTCATACTTACCTAAAAGCCCATGAAGCCACGGCGGGCCGTCACTACACGCTGGGGACTAATTTTCGTTCCAGCCAAGCGTTGGTGCAGGCGGTCAATCAGGTATTTGTGCAAGCCGATCAACAAAACGAAGGGGCGTTTCTGTTTAAACAAGGCGATAACAATCCCTTGCCGTTTATTGCAGTCAACGCCAAAGGCCGTGCTGAACAATGGGTAGTCAATGGCGAATCGGCATCCGCCTTAACGCTTTGGCATTGGGATTCACCTGATCCCATCGGCATGCCGACCTATCGAGCCGAACTGGCGGAAGTGACCGCCAGTGAAATCGTGCGCTTGCTGAATTTGGCTAATGAGGGCAAAACCGGTTTTAAATCGCCATCGGGCGACATTCAAGCCTTGCAACCGTCTGACATTGCCATTTTAGTGCGCACCGGCACGGAAGCTAAAATCATGCGCAACGCGCTGGCAAGAAGGCGGCTGCGGAGTGTTTATCTTTCCGAGCGCGATTCTATTTACGCCACCGGCGAAGCGGCCGACCTGTTGATTTGGCTGAAAGCCATTGCCGAACCGCGCAACGAACGCAAAGTGCGCGCGGCCTTAAGCACCGCCACTTTCGGCTGGCCTTATCAAACGCTACAGCAACTCACCCAAGATGAGCTGAGTTGGGAACAACAGCTGGAACATTTTCTTGGCTACCAGCAGCGTTGGCAAAAAGACGGCATCTTACCGACCTTGCGGCAGCTGATTAACGATTACGGCTTGCATGCACGCCTGACTGAAGCCAATGACGGCGAACGCTGTTTGACTAATTTGCTGCATTTGGCTGAACTCCTGCAACAAGCCAGCGGCCAGCTTGACGGCGAACAAGCATTGATAAGGCATTTGGCTGAGGAAATTGCCGCCACCGATCAAGCCGCCGAAGAAAGTGTGATTCGGCTGGAAAGCGATGCCAACCTGATCAAGATTATCACCATCCATAAATCTAAAGGCCTGGAATATCCGCTGGTTTTCCTGCCTTTTATTTGCAGCTTTAGGGAAGTCAGCGGCCGCCACAACAGTTTTTACCGCTACCACGATGCCGATCAACAGTTAAGCATTGACCTGAGTAAAAGCGACGAAACCAAGCTGGTCAGCGATAAAGAACGACTGCAGGAAGATTTGCGACTGCTGTATGTGGCAATCACACGGGCGCGTTATGCCTGTTGGCTGGGAGTTGCTGCGATTAAAGTCGGCAATACCAAAGACTCTCAGCTGGATAAAAGTGCCATCGGCTACTTACTGGGCTGGCAACCGAAAACGTCAGCCACGGCTTTAGGCGATCATCTCGCCCAGCTAAAAGGCGAATGTGCTGATATAGCGATTGCTAAATTGCCCGAGCCGGGTTTTGATTTATACCGTCCCAAGCAGCAACTGGAACAACATGATGCAACTTGTATCGCAACTACCAAGATTGCCGAAAACTGGTGGATAGCCAGTTACAGCGCTTTGCAGACTGACAACAAACAGCAAATCCAAAGCACTGCGGCTGACACGGCGCATGATGATAAACAAACTGACGAAGCCGACAGTTATCTTGGCCCCGTCGCGACGCTAAGTGGAATCCATAGCCTACCTAGAGGCTCGGGTCCCGGCGTGTTGATTCATGAATTATTGGAACAAGCTGCTTTTTTTGGCTTTCAAACTGTCCCGGAACAATCGCTTAACAGGATTTTTATCCACACCAGTTGGGATGACAAGCGCACCATCATTGCCGAGACATTAACAAAGTGGCTGAAAATGCCCTTGCTGGAAGGCACCGGGCTGGCATTAGCTAATCTTGGCAGTGATCAATATCAAGCCGAATTGGAGTTTATGATCGGTGCTAACAACGTCGATGTACAGGCATTGGATCAACTGATCACCCAGCACACCTTTGGCGGCAAACCGCGCCCGCGCTTGTTAGCCACACAAGTTAACGGCTTGCTGAAAGGTTTTATCGATCTGGTGTTTGTTCACAACCGGCAATATTACGTTGCCGATTACAAATTCAACGCCCTCGGCAATAACGATGCCGCGTACACCGCGGAAGCCTTGGAAACCGCCATGCTCAGCAAACGCTATGACGTGCAATTCGCGCTGTATTTATTGGCGCTGCATCGCCTGCTTAAAGTCAGGCTGGGGGCGAGTTACGATTACGACACCCATATCGGCGGCGGCCTGTACCTGTTTTTGCGCGGCTGGCAAGGTCCGACAGGTGGCAGAGCGTTCAACAAACCACCTCGTAAAATGATTGAAGCCTTGGATAAGCTATTTGCCGGTAATGGAGCAAACGCATGACAGTACTTGAGCATGTTGATAATTGGATCGGTTTGGGTTGGCTAAGTCATCTGGACCGGGCATTTGTGCGTTTTCTTCAAGATCA
Organism: Methylococcaceae bacterium; assembly: GCA_030699345.1. Taxonomy (GTDB): domain Bacteria; phylum Pseudomonadota; class Gammaproteobacteria; order Methylococcales; family Methylomonadaceae; genus JABFRC01. Next base: position 10,609 of record JAUYMX010000381.1, on the reverse strand, counting down.
GGAACCTGACGTTGACGATCTGGTGCTCTGGGCCGGAGCGCTGGTCAGCCATCAACTGGGTCGCGGCGAAGTGTTTCTTGACCTGGACAAACTCTGTCGACAACCCGGATTAACGTTGGCACTACCCAACGAAGATGATGCCGGACAGTTTGAACACGACGAATCGTTTGCCGTATTGCCAAAGCATCAATTAGAACACTGGCAATCAACGCTTAGCCAGTCATCGTTAGTTGGTTTAGAACACGGCAATACGCCGTTGGTGCTGGCTGGCAAGCGCTTGTATTTACGGCGTTATTGGCAGTATCAGCAAATCCTCGATCAAGCCATCCAGCAACGCCTGCAACCAATCAGGGATACGCTGCCGACTGCTGTGCAGGACGACATCAAAGCACTGTTTCCTGAAAGCAAAGAACATCACGATTGGCAAAAAATAGCTTGCATCTTAGCCTTGCGCGCCCGCTTTGCGATTATTACCGGCGGCCCCGGTACCGGCAAAACCACCACCTTAACCAAGCTGCTGGCCTTGCTGATTAAGCTGGCTAACGATGAAACCAGCCCAGCCCACAAACTGAATATTCTGCTGGCTGCCCCAACCGGCAAAGCAGCGGCGCGGGTTAGCGAATCGATTAGCAAAGCGCTGGATAGATTAGCAACGCCTGATGCCATAAAGCAGCTGATTCCACAAAAAGCAAGTACGCTGCACCGTTTGCTGGGCAGTCGTCACGACTCGCGCCGTTACCTTCATGATCGCAACAACCCGCTAGTTGCCGACATCGTCATCGTCGATGAAGCCTCCATGATCGATCTGGAAATGATGGCCTCGCTGTTGGATGCGCTAGCAGATTCGACTCAATTGATACTGCTGGGCGACAAGGATCAATTGGCTTCCGTCGAGGCCGGTTCGGTCATGGGGGATTTATGTCATGGTGCCGAAAATGCGGCTTATGATGAACAAACCCGGGCATGGATTAATCCGTATCTTGCACAAAAGCTCGACCAGCCGGTTTCCACTGGCTCAGCGATTAACCAGCAAACAGTCATGCTGCGCTATAGCCACCGCTTTGGTGAACACAGCGGCATCGGTCAGTTGGCTAAGGCGGTTAATCATGGTGAGGTTGCGGAGGCTAACGCCATCTTGAACAATGCAAAAACCTATCAAGATCTAAGTCGCCTGCTACTAAGAGATGCGACCGATAGCCGCTTGAAACAATTGATAACCCACATAGGCGAAAAGAATTCAAACCGCCAAGGTTATGGGTATTACCGTGATGTGATTAAACAACGTCCTCAAGTTACCGTTCGTCCTGAGCCCTTCGACCGTACTCAGGAGAGCCTTGTCGAAGGACCTGATCATAGTTCCCTTCAATACAATCACTGGGCAAAACGGGTGCTGGACGCATTTGATACGTTTCAAGTGCTATGTGCGTTACGCCGCGGCCCTTGGGGCGTTGAAGGATTGAATCAACGCATAGAACAATGGCTGTTTGCCGATCAACTCCCTGCCCTTTGGTATGAAGGTCGCCCGATAATGATCACCCGCAACGATTACAACCTGGGCTTGATGAACGGCGATGTCGGTATCACACTCAAAGACAGCACCGGCAAACTGCGGGTGGCGTTTCCTTCAGAGAACTCCGGCGATACGGTAAATATCCGCTGGGTATCACCGATGCGTTTGCCGGATGTAGAAACCGCCTTTGCTATCACCGTGCATAAATCCCAGGGCTCCGAATTTAATCATGTCGCCTTGGTTTTACCGGAAACGAAAACCCAGGTGCTAACCCGAGAACTGATCTACACCGGCATTACCCGAGCAAAAGAAAACTTCACCCTACTGGAAAGTCGTGCGGATATTTTTAATCAGGCCATTGTGGCAAGTTGCAAATAGGCTTATAAACATTAATTGTTGCGGTTGGGTTTTGAAACCGCCTGTTTTATTGAAAATACACGCTATTTAAAATAATCGACAACATAGGAAAACATTATGAATCGCAATACTCGCTACTGGACATTGGTCAGCTCAATATTAATATTCACCTTACTTAGCTTACCTGCTAACGCTGCTTTAGTTAAATACACGTATACCGGAAATCCATTTTCTTACGTTCAACCAGAAACAGAAGATCACACGGGCTTAACAATTTGGTTTACAGTCGACGAAGCGTTGCTACCTAAAAACGGTCTCGCTATTCTTAAAGCTGATAACGATACCTCCGCTCAGATACCGTTTGATTTTGAATTCAGCTTTGGGTATGACCATTGGCCTAGAATAGCCTTTAATCCAAGTGATGTTACTTGGGATCCTCAAACCGACACATTAACACTATGGAATACCCATATAGAATTCAATACAGACTCTGATGGACATCTTAGTAGTTACTGGTTGGCAACTGCCTCCAAAGGAGTATTTTCAAGTAGTTCCTTAATAGGTAATACATCTATAAGCTCCGAATCAACAGGTTTAAATACTATAGATTCTGTATGGTCATATCCTTTCGAGGGATCAATAACCAACAATCCTGGTACTTGGACGCGAACAGTAGTACCAGTCCCACTTCCTGGTGGGTTATTGTTATTTGTTTCTGCTTTAAGCGGCCTATGCCTCAACATGAGATTGACCAAGCGGCGAAGATAATGCTGCTCCAGGTCTATTCAATTCTAATAATCATGCGGCTTGCCGCACCTTAAGGTGCGGCAAGCCGCATGTAAACTATTAAGAGTTCAACAAAGTTCTCCTGAGCACAGTCGAAGCATCACCACTTTAGCTTAATTTTATTCAGTCAAAACCTTAGCGGTTTAGATCTTCACTTAACCTTGAATCTCAGTCTTTGTAAAAGTTGGCGATAGTTCTTTAGTTGCCGATTTTTGCTGTTCCGACAGTAACGTTCCGCCCACGACTACACCCAATACTAATAGAAAAATTATCGATGCAACGCGTCGGGCTGTTTTACTTTGTTCGTAATTGCTCATAATGTTCCTCTATAAAATTTTGTTTTTATTGTCGAATCAAATCTATCGGAGCGATGCTAGGTCGCGACGAGGGCGTCGCTCCCACAAAAGTCCAAGCATTGCTCAACCAATCTGACCCAATAGGTCGCGCCGATTGGCAATATGTCATCATTAAAATCGTAACTGGTGTTGTGTAGTGTACACGGACCTTCGCCATGTCCGGCGCTGCGATGATCGTCAGAATCAGTGCCGTTGCCGATAAAACAATAGCAGCCGGGAATCGATTGCAACATAAACGCAAAATCTTCCGCGCCCATGGTGGGCTGCTGTGTAAGCACCTGCTGGTCACCAACGATACCGGCCATCACCTGCCTGGCAACGGCAACCGGCTGTTCGTGATTGACGGTCGCGGGATAGCTGCGGGTGAACTCGACATCGCAAGCCATGCCATGTGCTAGGCAAGTATGAAGCGCGATGTCACGCATTCTTTGTTCGATCAATGCCGATAATTCTTTGGAAAACGTGCGCACTGTCCCGGCCAGTTCGCAGTTGTCAGCGATGATATTGGTCGCTTCGCCGGCGCGCAATATAGTCACCGACAGCAAGCCGTTATCCAGTGGATTGGCACTGCGCGTCAGAATGGTTTGTAAGGCCATGATGATTTGCGCAGCTACCGGCACCGGGTCTAAGCCCAAATGCGGCATGGCGGCATGGCAACCTTTGCCGCGAACAACAATGCGAAAGGTGTTGAGCGACGCCATCACCGGCCCCGGACTGACCGCAAATTGACCAGCCGCCAGTCCCGGCCAGTTGTGCATGCCGTAAACTGCCTGCATCGGAAACAGCTCAAACAAACCGTCTTTGATCATCTCATCAGCGCCGCCACCGCCCTCTTCCGCGGGTTGAAAGATTAAATAGACTGTACCGTCGAAATGCCGATTCTCAGCCAGATACTGCGCCGCTGCTAGCAACATTGCGGTGTGGCCGTCGTGACCGCAGCCATGCATTTTGCCGGGATGGCGCGATGCATGCTCGAAACAGTTTTGTTCGTGCATCGGCAATGCATCCATATCGGCACGCAGACCAATAGCACGTGCGGAGTTGCCTGCCTTGATAATACCAACCACGCCGGTTTTGCCTAAACCGCGATGAATAGGGATACCCCATTCGGTTAGTTTTGTTGCCACCAATTCGGCGGTGCGCACTTCCTCAAAACACAGTTCCGGGTGAGCGTGAATGTCGCGGCGTAATTGTCTAATGCCATCGATATTGGCGATGATCTCGGGTATTAAATTAGCGGTATCTACTATCGAATGGGTGGCTTCGGCCATCTCAAAATTCCTCGCGCAAACTTTATGAAGTTATTTATTTTGTTTAGGAAAGAACTTCTTAATTGCGCTCATGGTTCGACAAGCTCACCACGAACGCAATCAAGAAGTTACCGCTTGTACAAAGTCAGTTAAAAGCTTAATCAGCGCTTTCTTTAAACGGCAAATACGATGCGGCATCGATTTTATAAAGTTGTACGGCTTTTTGCTCTCTGATGACAAAGTCCTCTACCGCTTGGGCAAAACGGGGATCTTTAAGCCAATGTGCAGAATAAGTGGTGACCGGTTCAAAACCTCGGGCGATTTTATGTTCACCTTGGGCCCCGGAATCAAATCGCTTCAGACCATGTTCAATGCAATATTCCAGTCCCTGGTAATAACAGGCTTCAAAATGCAGCGAGTTATATTCTTCAAAGCAGCCCCAGTAACGGCCGTACAAAGTATCTGCACCGACAAAACTCAAGGCGGCACCGACAGTTTTATCATTGTTGATAGCCAATACCAGTAACAATTGCTCGGCCATGGTGGCGGCAATTTGCTGAAAAAATGCCAGATTCAAATAAGGCCGGGAGCCTCGTTTTAAATACGTCATCGTGTAAAACTCAAAAAACAGCTGCCACTGCTGATCGCTGACATATGGCCCGGCAATCCGCAACAGCGTGATGCCCTGCTCGCCAACCCGGCGGCGTTCTCGCTTGAGCATTTTGCGTTTGCTGGCGCTTAAGGTTTGTAAAAAATCGTCAAAATTCCGGTAGCCCTTGTTAAACCACTGAAACTGCACGCCCTCACGAATACTTAAACCCAATGACCGCAAAAGTTCCGCTTGTGGTTCGACAGGAAATAAGCAATGCCAGGAAGAAATACCAAGTTGTTCGGAAAGCTGTTTGATAAATGTCAGCAGTAGGCGGGTCACGTCACCAAGATCGACTCCCCCTTTAACAACAATGCGTGAACCCTGACAAGGGCTCAGCGGAATGGCTGTCAGCCATTTGGGATAATATTCCAGTCCGTGTTGTTGGTAGGCTTGAGCCCATTGCTGATCAAAGACAAATTCTCCCGACGAATGCTGTTTGAGATACAGCGGCATTAAGCCCACCAGCTCATCGTTATCCATCACCAGCAAATGCGCAGGCAACCAACCGGTTTGTTCAGAAGCCGAACCGCTTTGCTCCATTGCCAATAAAAACTCATGGCGTAGAAAAGGGTAAGCTACTCCGGTAAGGCTATTCCAGTCTGCTGAGTTAACTTGAGTGATGCTGTGGATTTGAATTATTTGCATTGCTTATCAAACAATTTGCGACGTTACAGCTTCGGAAGGCTTAATACAAAGGGCTCTCCATAAATTTAAGAGACCGTAACTATTCTGTCTCTTGATCGAGCCGTCATGCGTAGGCTGGATAAGCGCTAGCGCATCCGGCAAAGGCGGTGGATGCGCGTTGCTTATCCACCCTACACAATAAACACATAGCCTCACTCAGATTAATGACTGAATAGTTACAGATGACCTACCGAAGCATGATGCGGGTGACGGTGGAATTGATAACTTTAAATTACAGTAATGCTTTTAAATCGCAACTTTACCATGTCAGGCTAAATTTAAGAAAAGCCGCCAATTGATTAAAATCAGGTACTTTAGTAAAGGGTATAACGCCTAACAATGGCGCGCTCAGAGCAGACTTCAGGGTATCAATATTTTCCTCTCGCACTAGCATGTTTGCATCGGTACATGTTGCAATCCAGCCTGCACAGGGCACTCCGGCTTGCTTGATAGCTTGATGCGTTAACTTAGCATGGTTGATACAACCTAAACGAATGGCGACCACCATAATCACGGGTAACGCTAAGCTTTTGGCCAGATCGCTAATGTCTTGATCGTTATTTATCGGCGCTAACCAGCCGCCCGCACCTTCAACCAGGATGATTTCTGCCTGCTGTTTTAGCACATCGAACTTAGCCAGCACTTCGCTCAAAACCACCGGATTATCTTTACCTGCAATATGCGGTGACACCGGCAGCTCATAAGCGTAAGGATTCACCAGCTCATAAGCCGCTTCAACCGAAGCATGCGCCTGTATTAACAACGCATCTTCGTTTTTCAGTTGCCCATCTTGCCAAACACAACCGGCGGCTACCGGTTTCATACCGACAACTGTGTTGCCCTGCTGTTTGAAATATTCCATCAACGCCAAAGTCGCCCAGGTTTTGCCTGCGTCGGTATCGGTGCCGGTAATGAAATAGCCTTGGGATATGTTGCTCATGCCTGTGCCCGTATCAAGAAACATTCGAAGGTCGCCGGAATCATGCCGTCGAGCCGATATAAGTCATACGCTTTAATCATGCGTTGCAGCTGTGATTGTGTAGTGATGGCTTTATTGCGCTCACCGATAACATTTTGCGCGCCGATGGCTTTTAACTCGCGCATCAAGGCTAATACCGAATCGTATTTTGGCTGATAGGTTTTAGCTTCGATGCGCACTTGTTTAAAACCGGCTTGCTGCAAAAAAAGTTCTATCTCCACTGCACCATAAAACTCGTTGACGTGGCTGTAATCATCAACTTCAGCCCAGGCGGATTTTAATTCCTGCAATGTGTGCGGACCGAAAGTTGAGAATACCAATTGCCCACCCGGCTTTAGTGTCCGTTTAAGCTCAGCAAAAACGGCGGTAAGATTGCGGCACCATTGCAAGGCCAGATTGGAAACTACGACATCAACCGTACTTGCTGCGATTGGCAATTGCTCGGCATCAGCGCAGATATATCTGACATTGTTATGAGCAGCTAACTTGCTGCGCGTGGCTTCAAGCATGCCAAAAGCAATATCAACGGCGATTACAGATTCTTGAGGAGTTAGGGCTAATAATTCACCGGTTAAAAAACCGGTGCCGCAGCCTAAATCCAATACCGTGCCGGTCAGCATTTCTGCATTTAGATCAGCCACCAAAGCTCTGCCAACACGACGCTGCAATTCTGCTGCACCATCATAAGTACTTGAGGCGGCAGCAAATGACTGTCTTATTCTGACTTTGTCTGGATTAAACATGGCGCTCGATAAAATCTGACATCAATTCCGTGACTTCGTTTGGATGGGATAAAAACGGCGCATGACCGGCTTTGTCGATGACTTTAACTGTCATATTCGGAGAGAGCGTTTGTAGATACTCGCCGACAGCCACCGGTACTAACGCATCTTTAGCGCCCAATATTGATAACATCGGCATCGTCAATGCGCCCATGACGGCTCTTAAATCGGCGGTTTTCAAAATCTCCAAACCACCTTGCAAGGTCACCTCGTCCGGGGCGGAATATTCAGCAACAGCCGTTTTCAGTTCTTTTATTAATTTTTTGTAATCTTGTAAGCCATTGACCTGCAATGATAAAAAACGCAGCAAGGTCGCCTGGCAGTTTTCTTGAAGACTGTCAGCAAAACTATCTAGTAATTCTATTTTCATGCCCGGCCACTGGCTCGTTTTGTCAGATATGCTTAGGACGCTATTCTCTTCCACAAGAACATTTTTTTCGTTCGTCCTGAGCGTGTCGAAGGATGAGCGAAGAAATTCAAGCTCGGAGTGGCAAGCAGTGCATGCTTCGACAAGCTCAGCACGAACGGCTTGCTGAGTAACGTTACGACTTTGGGAGGTTATTTTTGACGGAATTTTTACTTGAGTAAAATGCGGATTACCCGTCATCAGTATCAATGCCGAGCAACGCTCCGGAAAACGTCTGGCAAAATCCAGCACTACCGTTGCACCTAGCGACCAGCCCAGCCAACAAGCCGATTCAATGTCGACGTTGTTGGCTAATAATTCGCTAATTTGTTCAAGATTAAACGGCTGCAGCGCTTCGCTTTGGCCGTGACCGGGTAAATCAATGCACGTCACCCGATAATTTTGGGCCAACTGCTTTGCGAAATTTCGCCAGATGCCCGTGTGCATCGCCCAGCCATGCACAAGCACGATAGGCTTACCGCTGCCATAAGTTTCCTGGTGAATTTTGGTCATTTAAAAATCTTCAAGTTGTCTTTCGACAAGGCTCTCCTGAGCTGAGTCGAAGGGCTCAGGACGAACGGCAGAAGTTGATTTCGTTCGTGGTGAGCTTGTCGAACCATGAACGAAATCAACTTGCTCAGATACTCTACGATCAATAGCTTCCAGCAACTGATCCACCTGCTCAAACTCGTGAAGCGCAGAAAAAGTCACCCGTAATCTGGCACTGCCTTGCGGCACCGTCGGCGGACGAATTGCACTCACTAAAAAATCGTCGTTCAATAATTGCTTACTGATGGCCATTGCCGCTTGGCTAGCGCCGATGACGATCGGCTGGATCGGTGAAGCAGACGGCATCAGCTGTAAACCTAGCTGCTCTGCGCCTAAACGAAAATGCTCAGCTAATTTCGCCAGCTTTTCACGGCGCCAGGGTTCGGCGATGATGATTTTCAAACTGGCGCGGGTCGCTTCGGCGACTGCTGCCGGTAAGGCTGTGGTGTAAATATAAGTTCTGGCTTTTTGAATGAGGGTTTCAATCAAAGTGTCAGACCCAGCCACGAAAGCACCAAAGGTACCAAAGCCTTTACCCAAGGTGCCGACCAACACCGGTACGTCGTCCTGACCCAAGTTAGCCACTTCCAGCACACCGCCGCCGGAAGCGCCGAGAACTCCTAAGCCATGCGCATCATCAACCATCAACCAGGCATCATGTCGTTTTGCTGCTGCAGCCAATGCTTGCAGGGGCGCCAAGTCGCCATCCATGCTAAACACGCCATCGGTGACAATAAGCTTGTTGCCAGTGGCTTTAGCGAGATTAGCGTCAAGATGTTCGACATCAGCATGTGGATAGCGTTTGAACTTTGCCCCGGATAACAAACCGCCATCCAGCAGCGAGGCATGATTAAGACGATCTTCAAAAACAGCATCGCCGCGTCCAACCAGCGCAGAAATAGCACCCATATTGGCCATGTAGCCGGTAGAAAACAGCAGCGCGCGCTCGCGTCCGGTAAATGCGGCAAGTTCTTCTTCCAGCGCATGATGCGCCAAACTATGACCGCAAATTAAGTGCGCCGAACCGCTGCCGACGCCATAAGTGTCAGCAGCGGTTTTAAAGGCTTTAACCACATCCGGATGGTTCGCCAGCCCCAAATAATCATTACTGCAAAAATTGACGACATTGTTGCCGTCAATCTGCAAATGAATACCTTGGGGAGATTCGATGATGCGTCTGGAACGATAAAGCCCGCGTTGCTTTAAGTCGTCTAGCTCATCTTGCCAAGCTTGCTCAGTCATTAAGCGTAGCTCGAACCGCCTGAATGCAGCCCTAAACGATCAAACAAAGCCAAATCGTGATTGGTCATCGGGTTGTCGGTAGTCAGCAGTTTGTCGCCGTAAAATATGGAATTGGCACCGGCCAAAAAGCACAAAGCCTGCATTTCATCGCTCATATCTTTACGACCGGCCGACAACCGCACCCGAGATTCCGGCATCAGGATACGCGCCACGGCAATAGTTCTGACAAATACCAACGGATCCAAGGCTTCTGTGCCCATTAACGGCGTACCTTCCACTTGTACCAGCATATTGACTGGCACGCTTTCCGGATGTTTCGGCATGTTTGCCAGTTCAATCAATAAATTCGCGCGATCCTTATCGCTTTCGCCCATGCCGACAATGCCGCCGCAACAGACGTTAATACCGGCATCCCTGACGCGCGACAAGGTATCAAGGCGGTCTTGATAAGTGCGGGTGGTAATAACTTCGGAATAATAATCTTCGGACGTATCGAGATTGTGATTGTAATAATCCAGGCCGCCTTCTTTAAGCCGCGCGGTTTGCGTGTCAGTCAGCATGCCCAGGGTTACGCAGGTTTCCATACCCAAGGCCTTAACGCCCTGCACCATTTCCACCACACGTTCAATATCTCTATCTTTTGGTGAACGCCAAGCCGCACCCATGCAAAATCTTGAAGCGCCTTGATCTTTAGCCTGTTGGGCGGCTTTTAAAACCGCGTCCACCGGCATGAGTGCTTCCGGTTTTAAGTCGGAATCGTAACGCGCACTTTGCGGACAATAGCCGCAATCTTCAGAACATGAGCCGGTTTTGATACTCAACAAACTACTCACTTGCACTTCATTAGGATCAAAATGCTCACGATGAGTGACTTGCGCCTGAAAAATCAAATCATTAAAAGGCAAGGCAAAAAGAGCTTGTACTTCTTCCAACTGCCAATCATGGCGTATTGCGGGGCTTGCAGACATGCTGTTATTCTCCAGTGTCGGATTGCTTAGAGGCTTTCAATGAACACTCGTCGACCTGTTCAAAGAATTAAAGTATACAACTGGCTTG
>JAUYMX010000342.1 GCA_030699345.1 Methylococcaceae bacterium | reverse complement strand
CAGTATTCCAGATCAACGATTTATCCTTAACGCCCACTTCAGCAAAAGACGCACGTACTTTTGCAATGGCTTCGATGCCTTCATCGAGCGTGGTTTGAGTTCTAAATACCGCGGCTTTCGCTTGCATGGTTTTTTGCATATCCAAACGAATATCGGCGGTACTACGGTTACCACCGGCATGACGAATGTCGTCAAAGCGAGCCAGAGCCTGATCACAGGCAGACTTTGCCAGTGGTTTGTGGGCGGTTCGGGGTTTAATCAATTCAGCGCAGCGAATAGCCGCCGAGCGCCCAAATACCACTAAATCGAGCAATGAGTTTGAACCCAACCGATTAGCGCCATGCACAGAAACACATGCCGCTTCGCCGATAGCCATCAAGCCGGGTACGACAGTGTCAGGATTATCGCCAGCCAACGTGACTACTTCCGCTTTGTAATTAGTTGGGATGCCGCCCATGTTGTAATGCACGGTCGGCAACACAGGTATCGGCTCACGGGTGACATCAATACCGGCAAAAATTTTCGAGGTTTCGGCAATACCCGGCAAACGTTCGTGAATGATGGCCGGATCCAAATGCTCAATGTGCAAATGGATGTGATCTTTTAATTTACCAACCCCACGACCTTCATTAATCTCGATAGTCATGGCGCGACTAACCACATCACGTGATGCCAGATCTTTTGCTGACGGGGCATAACGCTCCATGAAACGCTCGCCTTCGGAGTTGGTTAAATAACCGCCCTCTCCGCGCACGCCTTCGGTAATCAAGCAGCCTGCACCGTAAATACCGGTGGGGTGAAACTGGACAAATTCCATATCCTGTAACGGCAACCCTGCCCGCAGTACCATCGCATTGCCATCACCAGTAACCGTATGCGCCGACGTGCAAGAAAAGAAAGTCCGGCCATAACCGCCAGTCGCCAATACGGTGACATGCGCCTTAAATAAATGTAGGGAGCCATCATCCAAACACCACGCCAGCACTCCGCGACATTCACCATCCTGCATAATTAAATCCAGCACGATGTATTCGACAAAAAACTCGGCCTTATGCTTTAAGGCTTGCTGATACAGGGTATGCAAAATCGCATGACCGGTTTTATCCGCTGCCGCGCAAGTGCGTTGTGCAGTGCCTTTGCCATAATGCGTGGTCATGCCGCCAAAAGCGCGTTGGTAGATTTTACCGTCCGCCGTTCTGGAAAACGGCACGCCATAATGTTCTAACTCGATAACAGCAGGGATGGCTTCGCGGCACATGTATTCAATGGCATCTTGATCGCCCAGCCAATCCGAACCTTTGACTGTGTCATACATGTGAAAACGCCAGTCGTC
>JAUYMX010000340.1 GCA_030699345.1 Methylococcaceae bacterium | reverse complement strand
GCCGCGAATTTTGCCGTAACCCGCAGGCGATGGGTATTCCACATAGGTCGCAGTGATCCGAGGATCGTTATTGCTTATTTGTTGAGCTTGGGCAAATTTTGGGCTTAACGCTTCCAGTAAACCTTCTGCTGTTAAACCAATGACAGTGAATTTTGCCGCTGAAGATAAAAAGCCGCGGCGCGATATGTCGCCATGAACAAATTTATCGAATAATTTCAGCACTTCCGGATGGAAATCGTCTGCCGTTTTGCGTGTCATATTTCACCTAAATTATCGTTGTTCAGATGCGGATGCAGGAGCGGCGTTTGGCCCGCTCCTACTAAGATTTTTTGTAACTATTCAGTCCCTTGATTGAGCCTATGCGGTGGATGCGCGTTGCTTATCCACCCTACGCAATAATCGCATAGCCTCAATCAGGTTAAAGACTCAACAGTTACGATTTTTTACCACCAACATTTAGATTGTAGGGTGGGGTGCAAGCTTTAATCTGCCCACCACCCTGCAAGACTTACTTGGCGCGGCCTTTATATCCTTGAGCTATCAACGGGATTTTATAAGCTGCACCACGACCTACTGCATAAAGGGTTTTCTTCTCTGGTCCGGCAAAAGCAATATTTTGTGGCTTTTGCGGCAAAGGAATAATGCCTAAAGGCTCGCCTTTTGCGTTAAACACTTCAATGCCTGAGTTTGATGCGACATACAGTCTGTCCGCAACATCTATAGCAAGAACATCGGCACCGCTAGACCAAGCACCATCAGCTTGTTTCCAGCCGTCCAGTTTGGCGAAATTGCGTTTGTTGGTAATTGAACCATCAGCGCCAATGTCATAAGCAAGAATGTGTTCGCCAGAGGTATTAGCCACATACAAGACTTTTTCTTCTTTATTAAGCTGAATGCCGTTTGGACGATCAATATCATTCGCCAGACGTTTCAATTCCCCGACCGGGGTAATGTGATACACACCCGGTGTAGACGCTGGTGGATTTGGATTATCTTTTGATGGACGAGTACCGCTGTCAGTAAAGTAAATGCCGCCAGTTTTAGTAAGAACTACATCGTTGGGTCTTTGAAAAGGCTTACCTTCAAAGTTTTCAGCGAACACTTTTTGCTTTTCTACCGGACTAATAATCCCAACCTTAGGTTGCAGCGTTTGCACAGCAATAATTTCGCCATTGGCATTTAAAGCCAGGCCGTTAGCGCCATTGGAATTTTCTAAAAATGTAGAAACGCTGTTATCTGGTGCGATACGCACAATTTTATTGGCTTGAGTTTCAGTGAACAGCAAGCTGCCATCTGAGTAGCCAATCGGTCCTTCAGTCCCTTTAAAGCCATCCTTGATTAATTCGATGACCACGCCACCTGCAGACACGCCTGGAATAGCGGGTGTCACGGGGTCATCGGCTTGTACAGCCGCTGCAAACGCTAAGGCGCCTAATACTGTAAATAATTTAGCGTGTGTAGTTTTTTGTAGCATTTTGTTCTCCGGTTTAAAGCTAATTAATCAAAATTTTGAAAAACAAATAGGGTTCAATTCTTACCGACCCACTGTTATATTTTTTGGACCAAGACCACTTTCGATTTACGCTGCATCCCAACTTAAACTTGATTTGGTTGAAGTCGAGGAAACGGCCAATGACTTATCCCAGATTCAAATTTGGAAACGATTGCACTAACCAAATAACCGCCAAAGGTACCGAAAATATAAAACCCACATTGATTAACAAAAATACCGTTGGAACCAAAAATCTTTGCCATGTTTGCTCGTTCATAATTTCGTTGTCCTTGCGTTTATTGATTAGTCAGGTGGTCATTATTTTGCCGGCGTAATTTAGAGAGGGTTAAATCAGCTCCGAAGAGCTGATTATTGCTTTTGTTACTTAGCACCGCTGGGCGCAGTCAGAACCGATAATTTGGTAATGCCTGAGCGTTCAATTGATGCCATCACCTTGGCGACCGTGCCGTATTTAACGCCGTCATCAGCGTTAAGATTGAGTGCAATTTCCGGATCCGCCGCCTTGCGAGTTAACAATTCCTTTTCAAACGATTCCAGAGCAATCTCGGTTTTGTCGATAAAAACGGCACCCTTGTCATTAACACTGATGTAAACAGCTTCTTTTTCCTCAGGTGGCGCAGTCTCCGCAGTTTTAGGCAGATTGACATGCACTGCTTGAGTCAACAACGGTGCTGTCACAATGAACACCACCAACAGTACCAACATCACGTCAACCAACGGCGTAACGTTGATTTCGCCCATTACATCGTCTTCACCACCACCATTTGTATTAAAGGACATTAGACTTGTACTCCGTTGGTTTCTAAATCTTCATTATTAGATTTAAGCGCCGGCTTTTTGACCAAGGTTTCACCGCGTGATGCTGACGCTGAATTTGAGCCTGCGCGTTTGATCAAGAATGACGTTTTTAAGGCTAAGTGACCAAACTCGACAGCGAAATCGTCAAGGAAAGCCCACACCACTTTGTTTCTGCGAATGAAGAAGTTGTAGCCAATAACCGCTGGTACCGCGACGGCAATACCGATTGCTGTTGCAACAAGTGCTTCACCGATAGGACCTGCCACCACTTCCAAGTTGGCTGAACCGCTTTTACTGATATTGGTTAACGCGCCCATAATCCCCCAAACCGTACCGAACAAACCGACGAATGGAGAAATACTGCCGATAGTTGCCAGGATAGCCAGGCCGCTTTCGAGTGATCCGCGTTCTTTTTGCAGCTGTTGACGCAGACGTCTATCCAGCAACTCTTGACGCTCACCAGTGTGTTCAAGATCGTGAGTAGTCGTGCCGCCATCAGTTT
>JAUYMX010000303.1 GCA_030699345.1 Methylococcaceae bacterium | reverse complement strand
CTAAAGAAGTCAAAAAATAACCGTCTTTAGGCGGTTACATGAGTTGGCGCTGGTAAGCCTAAATTAAACTTACCAGCGCTTTTTTCTATAAGTCTTACCTGATTAACGCAACTGCAGGCCTGTAATTGCATCATAAATAGCCGTTTCTCGCCGTAACCCACCCACTTCGCCATGCACGATATAAATACCACTGCCTGCAAAGGATTTGAGTAATTTTCTTGCTGATCTAATCGCCGGTCGTGTTGTTTGGTTGGCGCTGGTTGATACCAATGGCCCATCGAATCGCTCGCATAAAGCGGCTGCTATTGGATGTGCGGTAACACGCACCGCCAGAGAGTCATGATCCCCCGTCAACCACCGAGGTACCCACGGCTGGGCCGAAATTACCCAAGTGACCGGGCCTGGCCAAGTGGCGCTGAGGCGTTCAATAATGGTGGGACCTAGAACCAAGTAAGGGTTTAGTTGCTCCAGTGACGAAGCGATAAGAATCAGCCCTTTTTCGATTGGACGCTGTTTTATTTCTAGCAGTTTCATCACTGCATATTCGTTGAGCGGGTCGCAGCCCAAGCCGTAAACTGCTTCGGTAGGGTACGCAATCACCTCGCCGGATTTGATGTGGCGGACGGCGTTGGTTATTTTGAAGGTGGAGTGAGACATGGATTCTTGCCTGTAGCTATGCAATGTGTGGAAAAGGGTTATTAGGAACCACCACGCATTTTTTGCTCAATTGATCTAAGAGTACTTTGAATTTCTCTTTCTTTTAATTCAGGATCAATGTCTTGTATGTATTCAATGGCAGAAAAATCATCGCCACGTTTTCTATTTTGAGGTGGTTCGAGTGCCTCAATAAGCAAAGCCTCAAGAGTGGCAACAAGACTTGCAAGGGAGGTGTTAAAGTTAGTTTCTCGAAGATTTCCTTCTTGAGTAACATCAAGCAAACCAAACCACGAAAATCGATTCCAGCGACTACCAAGGCGATCAACAGTATGTTCGAAAATGCGTTTGCCCAATGGGCGGTCGATGCTACGACCGACGTAAACTACCGTGTGGTGGTCGTATAGAATGTAAATACCTTTTTGCTTACCGAAATCTACTGGCTTTGATAGAGCCTGTTGTTTGCCAAACATTTTGAGATCTTTGCGCCAGACAACAAGGTCGCGCTGCCAATACATTCCGAAAGAATGGATGATTGAGTCGGAAGCTGCGACCTCAGACTCAACAAGATTTTCTAGTTTATTTTGGTTGGAGGAGGGTTGCGTTGACGGTGGAATAATTGTCTCTGAGGATGAGTTCTTAAGTCCAAATATGCCTTTACCAACGCGAATGAATGGCGATTTGTCGCCATCATGTTTTATTGACGACGTTACTTGTGCGCTTACTGTAGCAGCAGGAGTAGCTCCGTCAGTTTCATAGTAACCACGAGATAGGATTTGCTCGGATATTTCCGTGTAATGTAGAGGAGTATCTGATTCCGCAAGCACTTTCTTTATGGCTTCTTTCCATGACTTTTCCACTTATCCCTTCCCAAAACTAATTAAATAAACGCCGTGAAATCAAAAGAATATCGGTACAGCTAAAATGAGTTTCTAGTGGTTTCTGAACCACTAGAATCCTTAACCAACCACATCCTTAGGCCCCTGCACATCCGCCGGATCACCTTCATACGGTGTCGCGTATTTGCACTCTTTTTGCGGGCAGACTTTCTCTACACCATGGCGTTTGGTTTCTTTGACGGTCAGTATCGGCCAGTTGCATTCCGGGCAGCTTTCTTTGACCGGCGCATTCCATAGGGCATAGTCGCATTTGGGGTATTCGGAG
>JAUYMX010000294.1 GCA_030699345.1 Methylococcaceae bacterium | reverse complement strand
CTAAAAGTTAGTTGTAATGTAGTAAGCCTGTTTAGGCTGATGGAGCTGGGAAATTTGAAAATTACTTATGATAAACAGGACGAACAAGTACAACATAGAACTCTCGTAGAGATAAGCATAACGGTAAATCAATTTCAAGCTGGGCACATTGTATTGCTTACATCCTGACTAAGTCAATTTTATTCCTGTAAAGCAAATACGCAGGCATTTTTATAATGCTAGTTGCAGTTTTTGTGCTTAGTATAACTAGGTCTAGTTTAAGCGAAAATGCCTTGTGCCGAAGGGTGTTTTATCTGTAATTAAAGCTATCCAAGGTATATAATCGCGAACTTTGATTTAATCATCCATTAATAACACCGGAAAAAAACATGTTGGGGAAACTGGTCAGATTTGTTGTAGGGAGCCGTAATGACAGGCTGGTAAAGAAAAAAAGGACCTTGGTTAAGAAGGTTAATGCACTAGCTTCTGAATATGAAAAATTATCGGATGATGAATTAAAAGCTAAAACTCAGGAGTTTCGTAACCGTCTAGCACAAGGGGAAAAAATCGATCAGTTGATTCCCGAGGCTTTTGCAACAGTTCGAGAAGCTTCTACCAGGGTCTTTGGTATGCGCCATTTCGACGTGCAATTGATAGGTGGCATGATACTTCATGACGGCAAAATTGCTGAAATGAAGACGGGAGAAGGCAAAACTTTAATGGCCACGCTCGCTGCTTATTTGAACGCCTTGCCGGGGCGCGGTGTTCATGTCGTTACTGTCAATGATTACCTGGCCAAGCGCGATTCCGAATGGATGGGCAAGCTTTATGGCTTTTTAGGGTTAAGTACCGGTGTGATTGTCAGCCAACTGGACACCAGTGAAAGGCGAGAAGCATATGCCTCCGATATAACTTACGGCACAAATAACGAGTTTGGTTTTGATTATTTGCGCGACAACATGGCTTTTAGTTTGGATCAGAAAGTCCAACGAGATCTTTACTTTGCCGTAGTCGACGAGGTTGATTCGATTTTAATTGAAGAGGCTAGAACACCGCTTAATATTTCTGGCCGCACAGAAGAAAGCACAGAAGTCTATGTCAAAACCAACAACATAATTGCGTTTTTGACCAAACAAGAAAATGAAGATGGCCCAGGCGATTTTTCTGTTGATGAAAAAGCACGCCAGGTCTATTTGACCGAAGCTGGGCATGAGCATGTCGAAGAATTGATGGTTGAGCACGGACTGATGCCGGAAGGCAGCAGTTTGTATGACGCATCTAGTATTCGTTTAATGCATTATTTGAACGCTTCATTGCGCGCTCATTTGTTGTTTAAAAAAGATGTCGATTACATCGTGGCAAACGATGAAGTCATCATAGTCGATGAGTTTACTGGTCGAATTATGCCGGGTCGTCGTTGGTCTGAAGGCTTACATCAAGCTATCGAAGCCATAGAAGGCGCCACTATTCATAATGAAAACCAAACGCTAGCTTCGATTACGTTTCAAAATTATTTTCGGCTGTACGAAAAACTGTCAGGCATGACAGGCACCGCAGATACCGAAGCATTTGAGTTAAACAAGATATATGGATTGGAAGTCGTTGTTATTCCTACTCACCGGCCATTGGTGCGTAAGGACTTGGGTGATTTGGTCTATTTGACAGCCGATGAAAAATACAATGCTGTCGCTAATGACATTAAAGATTTCGTTAGCCGGGGGCAGCCGGTTTTAGTCGGTACTACGTCAATTGAAAACTCAGAACGATTGTCCGCATTATTGAAACAATTGGGCATCAGTCATGAAGTTCTGAATGCTAAACAGCATGAACGCGAAGCGCACATCATCGAACAAGCAGGTATGCCAGGCGCGGTTACCATTGCCACTAATATGGCTGGACGTGGAACAGATATTGTTCTCGGAGGTAATTTAGAAGCAGAGTTATCAGCGTTAGGGCCAGATGCAGGCGATGCTGAAAAGAAACAAGTGCGTGGCGCATGGTTGGATAGGCATGAACAGGTAATTGCCAGTGGTGGATTGCATGTCATAGGATCCGAGCGACATGAATCACGACGAATAGACAATCAGTTAAGGGGACGCTCTGGGCGACAAGGCGATCCAGGTTCTACACGGTTTTATTTGTCATTACAAGATGATCTGATGCGTATATTTGCATCAGATCGTGTTGCCGGATTAATGCAAAAGCTGGGTATGGGCGATGGCGAAGCCATTGAGCATCCTTGGGTAACGCGCGCCATTGAAAATGCTCAGCGCAAGGTCGAAAATCGTAACTTTGATATACGCAAAGAAATTCTGGCTTATGACGATGTGGCTAACGATCAACGTAAGGTTGTCTACAGTCAGCGTAATGAGTTAATGGCGGCGGAAGACATATCGGACATTATCAAAGCCATTCGTGAGGATGTTGTTAATCAAGTTATTGATCAATACATTCCAGCTAAAACAATGGTAGAGCAATGGAATATTAAAGGCCTAGAAAATCAACTGCATGAAGATTTTAATGTGCTGATTCCGGTTCGTGAAATGCTTGATGCAGACAAAAGCTTACATGAAGAGGCTTTACGCAAGCGCATTATAGGGTTGCTTGAGCAAAACCATGCTGATAAAGAAAAGCAGATTACCAGTGATATTCTGAGGCATTTCGAAAAATCAGTTATGTTGCAAGTGCTGGATAACAGTTGGAAAGAACATTTGGCTGCTATGGATTATTTGCGGCAAGGTATTCACTTAAGAGGCTATGCGCAAAAGGATCCTAAGCAAGAATATAAACGGGAAGCCTTTTCCATGTTTACTACTCTTTTAGAGCATATTAAGCATGAAGTTATTGGCATTTTGTCTAAAGTTCAAGTCAAACAAGAAGAAGATGTTCAAGCGATAGATCAGCAAAGACAAGTGCCAACTGAAATGCACTTTGAACACGCTGAAGCCACTGCGTTCAATACCCAAGAGCAAGAACTCATTGAAGATCAAGTTGATCCTGCAGCTCCGATTGCTCGTGATGCTATTAAAGTGGGTAGAAATGATCCTTGCCCTTGCGGCTCAGGCAAGAAATATAAACAGTGTCATGGCAAGCTAGACTAATTAATGGAAGTGATGGGGCCGGTTTGAGTTGTCGGCCCATACTTTGATGCGGTATTTGCTTTTGCATTAACCTAAAATAATTCTTCGGTAGTGATTAGTTTAGGTATTTCATTTCCAAGTTCTAATTGAGTAGATGATGCACTGGTCGGTGCATGTTCCTCTTGAAAATATTCCCATTTACCATTTTTGTTTGCTGCTGGTGTTAATAAGCCCGTGCTAGGGTTGATATAGGTCTTAATAATGCCATGGGGGGCCTCAAGGGGCTGTTCTGGCACTCCAGCCAACGCCGTTCGCATAAATTCAATCCACATAGGTAAGGCAGTTACCCCACCTGTTTCAAGATTTCCCAGCGGGGAAAAGTCATCAAATCCGACCCATGCTGTCGCTACGTTGCTACTTGTAAAGCCATTAAACCAAGCATCACGTTGTTCGTTGGTTGTGCCTGTTTTGCCTGCTAAATCTTGTCTGCCCAGTTCTTTGGCGGCCATTGCGGTGCCGCGCTGTACCACATCCCGTAATAATGAATTCATCAGGAAATTGATTCTTGGCGCGATAATTCTTGGCGCATAGATTTTTTTAGTCACCTCATCATCGTTGCATTTGGGGCATGCAAGCTTTGGTTTAGCCTGATACACAACTTCGCCATCATTGGACTCAATGCGCTCAATATAATATGGGCTCACTAGAAAGCCGCCATTGGCAAAGGTTGCATAGACGCGCGCCATTTGCAGAGGTGTGGCATCACCGCTTCCTAATGCAAGAGAAAGAGTTTTAGGGAGCTGCTGTTCGTTAAAGCCAAATCGCTGAGCTGTTGCAACTGCCTTTTCAATGCCAATTTGTTGCAATAAACGTATGGAAATAATGTTCCTTGAATGCGTTATAGCCTCTCTCAAGCTTGTGGGGCCATAAAATCTCTTACTGTAATTTTCAGGGCGCCACTCATTCTCTTGGCCTGGAACATCAATAACAATAGGGGCGTCGTTAATCAGAGAGGCTGGGGTATAGCCTTCTTCTAATGCAGTGGTATAAATGATGGGTTTAAAGCCAGAACCAGGTTGGCGTTTAGATTGAGTTGCTCGATTGTATTTATTACGGGAAAAATCAAAGCCGCCTGTCAGTGCCAAAATAGCCCCGGTACTTGGGTTTAGTGAAACAAAAGCACCTTCAACAGCCGGTACTTGCGCTAGTGCCCAACTCTGGTTGGATAATTGACGAACCCGGATGATGGTTCCCGACTTAAATACAGAACTTAATGACCTGTTAGTCCAACGAATATTTTCGGGCGGTATTTTTACGACCTGGTTATTTTGAAGCCTAACAGTTGCAGCACTGTTGTTGACTTGCATAACCTCGGCAGGAACAGTATCGCCAATGATGGGTAATTCTGCTATTTGTGCATTATTGAGTTTAGATGCGGCTTTATCACGATAGCCGTGGCGTTCATCGTAACTATGTAGGGTGTTCATAAGAGCCTGGTTTGCTGCAGTTTGCAGTGTTCCCTGTATTGTTGTGTAAACCTTAAAGCCAGCAATGTAGGCCTGGTCGCCATATTGCTCCACCATCTTCTGGCGCACCATTTCCGCAAAATAAGGTGCGAGCAAATCTGGTATTACGGTTTGTAGTTTGGCTGTGGAGGGTTGTGCCTGTGCCTCTTCATAAGCTTGCTGAGAAATGTAATTAAGTTCAAACATCCGCCGCAACACATAATTGCGTCGCTGCAGCGCGCGCGACTCATTGGTGATGGGATTGTATAAAGACGGTGCTTTGGGAAGTCCCGCAATCATGGCTTGTTCAGCAAGCGATAATTCTGCTAAGGATTTGTCGTAATACACTTGGGCTGCTGCGGCAATACCATAAGCTCTATGGCCCATAAAAATTTGATTCAAATAAAGCTCAAGAATTTGTTGTTTTGAATATTCCTGCTCTATTTTTAAAGCTAGGATGATCTCCTTGAGCTTGCGAGTGTATGTTTTTTCATTATTTAGCAAAAAATTCCGGGTTACTTGCATGGTGATAGTGCTGCCGCCTTGCATTTTTTTACCGGTTAAAGCTAGCTGGAGCCCCGCTCTTAATAACCCCTTGATATCAACCCCGGGATGCTCGAAAAAACTGTCGTCTTCTGCTGCAAGAAAGGCTCTCACTAACTGTTCAGGCACCTGAGGCATCTTAAAAGGTATGCGTTTTTTCTCTCCAAACTGAGCAATCAGCAACTTATCTTTACTATATATACTTAATGGAATTTGGTATTGAACATGATGCAAGGATTTAATATCCGGCAAATCGGATGCTAAATGGCGATATAAAAAATAGCCGGTTGTGACTATGACAATGCCTAAGAGCAGAAAAACAACACTAAGCCATTTGATGATTTGTCCAACTAACGATTTTTTGGCCACTAGAAATCCCAAAACTGTTTACGAAAAACACCTGTTAAGCATAGAGAATAAAAGCATGATGTGAGGAAAGTGGCTGATTTTGAATACGATCACTAAGAGTTCACAAAAACAAGATGGACATTTTAGGGGCTAAAAAAAAAAACACTACTATACTTTTGCCTACATTGATTGGTGTGTTCAGAAGGTAGTTTTCAATAGCGCGACAATCACAAAATCATCGGTTTTTTAAGGATGTAGATATGAGTTGGTTTAATCAAAAACAGAGCGCAGTGCTAGGTATCGATATTAGTACGGCGGCTGTAAAACTACTCGAATTGAGTAAAGCTGGTGCTCGCTATCGAGTAGAAAGTTATGCCGTGGCACCTTTGCCGCAAGATGCCGTCATAGATAAAAACATCGCAAATGTCGATGTGATCGCAGAAACCATTAAGATTGCTGTAAAGCAGTCAGGAACTAAGCTTAAACAAGCTGCTGTCGCAGTTGCCGGTTCTTCAGTCATGACCAAAATGATCACCATGCCCTCAGCACTTACTGATGATGAATTAGAAGAGCAAATCATGGTTGAGGCTGATCAATACGTACCGTACTCGCTTGATGATGTGAGTTTCGACTTTGAAGTTCAGCATGAAAACGAGAATAATCCGGAACTTGTTGATGTGTTATTTGCCG
>JAUYMX010000279.1 GCA_030699345.1 Methylococcaceae bacterium | reverse complement strand
CTAAGCGAGCTTAAAGTACAAATTAAACAGCTGGATTTTGAAATACAGTCGCTGGAAGAACAAAAGCTTGACTATGAACAGCAGGATGCGGAAAGCTTTGCCATCAAAGGCGCGTTACTGGAGCAGTATCAACAACAGCAACAAGATATTCAGCAAGAAATCGAGGCGTTGGAAAGTAAAAGCAAACAGATCAATGCGCTTTACCAACAAAAATTAACCGAATTAACGCATCGCCATAACAGTCAGATACAACACCTTAACAATCAACGCACGACCGAGCAATTAACCAAAGAACAGCAGCTAAGCGAAGCACAGTCGGTTTTTCAACAACGTAAAGACCAGCTTGACCAAGACCAATCCGCCAGACAACACCCCGTTAACGACAAAAAATCGCAATTGTCGATTGATTTGGGCATTACTAAAGAAAAGCTTAACAACATTCCTGCCCCGGCTGCTTTGCAGCAACAACTCAGCAATACCCAACAAGAACTGGAGGCGGTCAGAAAAGACACCAAGCAAGTTTATCAAGCCCAAAATACAGCGCAATCAAGCTATACCTCAGCGCTTGCCGGGTATCAAGCTATTGAAGACCAAGTTAAAGCCAAAAAAGCTGAACTTAAAAACACCCACCAACAACACTTGCAATGTCTTAAACGCCTGCGCCCAGATCCAGGCACATTGCAGTATTTTCTGGAAAACGAAGTCGACCGCTGGGAGCAAAACATAGGCCGGGTAATTGCTCCTGAGCTTTTGGAAAGCAAAGACCTTGATCCGCAACTGACCGAATCTGCGCATAACGATTTTTATGGCCTACAGATTAATCTTGAGCGTTTAGCCGAAAGAGCTAACCTGACCGCCGATAAAGCATCTCTGGAACAGCAGGAAAAAGCTTTATTTGAGCTTCTGGAACGTTTGAAAAATGACCTTGAACAACTCGACGCCAGCCTGATTACCGCCAATAAGTTGCGTGAACAAAGCCGCATAGAACTAGATAAAGCTATATTGCATGTGCAGCGTATCAGTAAAAATGAAGAGCGCCTGCTCAGCGAAGAAGAAGGGGTAAAAAACCAGATTAAGGCCGAACATGCCAAAGCCCATGCTGAAATTGAACAAGAAATCCAACGCTTGTCACAGGAAATCCTCGAATGCGAACAACGTTTAAAAAGTATCAGCAGCGACTATAAAAACCAACTCGATAACCTGTATACAGAACATTTGGCTCGCAGGGGCGCCATAGAATCGGATAGCGACAACACTATCAAAACCATCGCCAGCCAGATTGAATCGGAAAATAGCGCTTTTACCGAAGAACATCAACGCATCAGCCGACAATTAAAAACCGATTTGCAGGCAAATGGCGCTGATGACACGATTCTTGAACTTCATAAACAATTAAAGCAGCGTAAAGACGACGAGCAGCAAGCCAGGCGCTTTCAAAGTCAGGCCAAAGACTATCAAAACTGGCTGCAACAGCGCTGGCAACAACACCCGTCGTTATGCCAACAGCGCAGCAGCGTTCAGCAACAAATCCTGCAACTTGACGATGCCATTAAGCAATCGGAAAACGATTACAAGCATCAACGGGCACAACTTAACCAGGAAATCACCACTCAAGACAAACAGCAGGAAGTAGCGCACAGCTTACTGATCCAACTGAACAGCACGTTGGATCAACTTAAAAGCTGTCAGCCAATGTTGACGGGAGATAACCGCGAATATGCGCCAGCAACGTTACTGGGCCTAACGCAAGCGGCAATGCGCCAGCGCAAACAGCAGGAATCCAACCTGCACAAAGGCCGACAAACGCTGGTGCAATTGTTTAATAAACATCATCGCAGTCAGTTAGCCGAAGCCTGGCAAAAGGCCATGGAATTATCGACCGGCCCCAATGATTTCTTTCAGGTGGAGGCATTAGAAATAGAACAGCCTCTGATCAATGTGTTGCAGATGGTGGCTAATGTTAAGCAAGCGACCAGCCAACAAATTGATTTACATGCCAATGATGTCAATGCCTTTTACCAGCATTTGCGGCAGTTTGAGAGCATTCTCAAAAGCACCGGCACCGAGCTATCCAAGCATGTCAGCGAAAAACAATATTTTGCTGCCTTGGGGGAAATTACCGTGACGGTCCGCTCGAAAATGAACGACCTGGAATATTGGCAGGCATTGAAAAAGTTTGGTGATAATTACCATCAATACCTCGACCAGGTTAACTTGACCGGCCACGATGAAATCCCCAAAACCTTA
>JAUYMX010000271.1 GCA_030699345.1 Methylococcaceae bacterium | reverse complement strand
TTAAAAATAAGCTGGGCTGGTCGCGGTGAACCCGTGTTGATGACCGGTCCCGCAGTTTCTGTTTTTGATGGACAAATAGAGTTATGAGCGAACAACAGTCTTTAACATCAGAACAGGTGGAGCAGTTTTTACTGCAACATCCTGATTTTTTTCATGAGCATTTACATTTATTGGAAAAGCTGAGTATTCCGCATCCCAGCGGCAGTGCAATTTCGCTGATTTCAAAACAGCTGGAAATTTTTAGAAGCCGACATCATGAAATGGAAAATCAGCTGACTGCGTTGATTGACATAGCACGTGATAACGATGCTTCGTTTAGTCGTATGCACCAGTTGACGCTGGCGTTACTTGATTCAACAAACTTGGAAGAAGCCGTTGCTAATCTGGATAGCGTGTTGTCGGATTATTTTTTAACTGACTTTGTGGCGGTGCGCATTATTAAAGCCAATACTGATTCGGCTATCGGCAACCTGTTTATCGAACCGGGCAGTTCCGAACTTGAACCCTTTGCCAAAGAATTGGCCGCAAATCAGCCTAAGTGTGGTCGCCCGACCTTAGCTCAAGCACGGGTACTATTTGGCGAATTGGCGCCGGAAGTTAAATCCTGCGCGATTATTCCGTTGTTGTTTACCGAGTTGGAAGGCATTCTTGCCATCGGTAGCCGAGAGGAAGGGCGCTTTCATTACAGCATGGGGCATTTGTTTTTAACGCAAATGGGCGAAATCATCGGTACCCGATTGATTACCCTGATGCAGCAAAGCCAAAATGACACCTGAGGCCGGACAGGTGCTGGCTGATTATTTTACTCAGCTCGTCGTAGAAAAACGCGCCTCTCCTCATACGTTGCAGAGTTATCAACGAGATATTAAACAATTCGTTCAATACTGCACTGAAAAAGCGATACAGCAATGGCTTGATGTCACACAAAGCGATGTGCGTGGACATATCGCCAGCCGCCATCGCCAAGGTATCGCCAGTAAAAGCCTGCAGCGTGAACTGTCGGCGATTCGAAGTTTTTATAATTACCAGCTTAAAAATGGCCTGGTTGCTAATAATCCCGCCAAACCAGTGCGCGCACCCAAGCAGGCGAGGCGATTGCCGAAAACACTCGACGTCGATCAAATCAATGGCTTGTTAGATGCCGGTACTGATTCGGTGCTGGAAATTCGTGATTTAGCAATGTTTGAGTTGTTTTACTCATCCGGGTTACGGCTAAGTGAGTTGACGGCGCTCAATCTGACCGACGTGGATTTGTCTGATCAAACCCTGATTGTTCGATTGGGTAAAGGTGGCAAATCCAGGTTGTTACCGATCGGCAGTCAGGCGATTAGTGCTTTGCAAAAGTGGTTGGCAGTACGTAGTAATATGGCGCCGGTCGGCGAAGCTGCAGTATTTACTTCTAACCGTGGCAGTCGTTTAAGTCAACGCAGTGTTGAAGCTAGATTGACGTTGTGGTGTAAGAAAAAAGGCCTGGACGAACATGTTTATCCGCATATGCTTAGACATTCTTTTGCCAGTCACTTGCTTGAGTCCAGCCAAGATTTAAGAGCTGTGCAAGATTTACTGGGGCACAGTAACATTAGCACCACGCAAATCTATACCCATTTAGACTTTCAACATCTTGCTGATGTCTATGATAAAGCTCATCCCCGAGCCCAAAAAAAACCTGTGTAGCGTTTTGTGTCATAAGCAAAAACGACAAAAACCATGCTACCATGGCGCCACTTTTAAGATCAAAAATCCCTCTGTTTTTACATAGACAAATTTCTTTACAGGACTCCGGTAATGGCGGCAAGTGAACAACTTAACGATATAAAATCCAAAGGCATTCTCTGGGGATTTGGTGTCTTCCTTCTCATCGTAGCTATTGTCTTGTTCATTCTTGGAGCCTGGTGGGGCAGTGAGCCAGGTCAATTTAACATTCAAGACGAAGCCCTGAAACGTGCTGAAGAAACTCACAGCACAGAAAATATCCCACTGGGATATACCTACACCAATACCTTGGCGCATATTGCTGAAGTGTTGCTACATAAAAGCGGCGGTTACATCACTAATGACGTCGCACCACCGGGCGTATTTCTGGATAACATTGCCAACTGGGAATTCGGTGCGTTAGTTATGCTGCGTGACGCAACTACCGCCTTAAGAAACCACTTTGCTAGAGATCAGTCGCAATCAGAACAAGATGCGGATTTGGCAGTCGCCGAGCCTTATTTTTACTATGAGCACAACTCTTGGGCGTTGCCATCAACCGAAGCCGAATATGAAAAAGGCGTTGAATCCCTGCATAAATACATGGAGCGACTGCAAAAATTTGGTGGACCAGTCAAAAAGGCGCAGTTTTATGCCCGCGCCGATAACCTGTGGCAATACACCGAGGTTGTCATTAAGCGTCTAGGCGATCTGTCAACGCGATTAAGTGCCAGCAGCGCCGCCGGTAACTACGGCCCAGGTCTTACCGAACTTGAAAAACAAGCTGCTGATCAAAAGGGCTCATCAGGCAATAAAATTACCTGGCTAGAGATAGACGACATATTTTATGAGGCGCGTGGCGCCAGTTGGGCGTTGTTACACATTTTAAGAGCCATCAAACATGACTTTGCGGACATCTTGAATGATAAGCGCGCGATGCGTACCGTCGACATCATGATTAGGGAATTGGAAAGTGCATTAAATCCAACCTTGAGTCCGATGGTATTGGACGGCAGTGGTTACGGCTTGTTTGCTAATTATTCTTTGACTTTGGCTAACCATATCGCACGTGCCAACGCAGCAGCGCTAGATTTGCGTGACATTATGAACCGGGGGTAATTGCGAGTATGGAAGAGCAAATCAACTATAACCTGACCCAGTTAAGTACCTGGAAACGCATTTTTTTCATGCTGATTTTTGCCGCCATTGGTAGCTTGGTCAGAATGCTGATTTGGGCGGTAATTATCTTGCAGGTGGCATCAACGCTGCTGACCGGAAAAGCCAATCAGAACATCCTTAATTTTGGTCGTAGTCTGGCAGTTTATACCTATCACATCCTATTGTTTTTGACCTTTAATACAGAAGCTCTGCCTTTTCCTTTTGCTGATTGGAATATGACCGCAGACTTGACTGTACCCGAATCTAAAGAAGTCAAAAAATAACCGTCTTCCGACGGTTAAAGGAGTTGGCGCTGACTAGCCTAATTAGACTAGCCAGCGCTTCTTTTTTTCTACAAGTTTTACCTGATTAACGCAACTGCAGACCTGTAGTTGCATCATAAATAGCCGTTTCTCGCCGTAAACCACCCACTTCGCCATGCACGATATAAATACCGCTGCCTGCAAAGGATTTGAGTAATTTTCTTGCTGATCTAATTGCCGGCCGTGTTGTTTGATTGGCGCTGGTTGATACCAACGGGCCGTCGAATCGCTCGCATAAAGCCGCTGCAATTGGATGTGCGGTGACACGCACCGCCAGAGAGTCATGATCTCCCGTCAACCACCTTGGTACCCACGGCTGTGCCGGAATCACCCAAGTGACCGGGCCGGGCCAAGTGGCGCTGATGCGCTCGATAATGGTGGGGCCCAGAACCAAATAAGGATGCAACTGCTCCAGCGACGAAGCGATAAGAATCAGCCCTTTTTCTATTGGGCGCTGTTTTATTTCAAGCAATTTCAGCACAGCATATTCGTTGAGCGGGTCGCAGCCCAAGCCGTAAACTGCTTCGGTAGGGTACGCGATTACCTCGCCAGCTTTAATGTGGCGGACGGCGGTGGTTATTTTGAAGGTGTGTTGATGCATAATTTCTTGCTCGTTCAGCCCCTAGATGCTAACGCTTTCGCTATCAATTGATCTTCCGGCCTTAACTGAATCAAGCGCTTCTAAGGTTTCTTGCCAGCGCAGTTCTTCTGTTGATAGTTGAGCTACAGGTTCTTTGTTAAGAGATTCGTTAGTATTCGACATGACACCGGAGTCTAAGAAAAAAACATTAGTAGGGCGGATTAGCGCTAGTTTAATCCGCCGCTTTTAACTCTAAATATGGCGCAGAGCTATTATCAGGAACCACCACGCATTTTTTGTTCAATAGATCGAAGAGTACTTTGAATTTCCCTTTCTTTCAGCTCTGGATCAATATCTTGTATGTATTCAATGGCAGAAAAATCATCGCCACGTTTTCTATTTTGAGGCGGTTCCAACGCCTCAATAAGCAGGGCCTCAAGTGTAGCAACAAGACTAGCTAGAGAGCTATTAAGGGTGGTTTCTCGAAGATTTCCCTCTTGTGTTACATCAAGTAAGCCAAACCACGAAAACCGATTCCAACGACTACCTAGCCGATCAACGGTGTGTTCGAATAGGCGTTTACCCAATGGTCGATCGATACAACGTCCAACATAAACAACTGTGTGGTGGTCATATAGAATATAAATTCCTTTTTGTTTGCCAAAATCTACTGGTTTTGACAGTGCCTGTTGTTTACCAAACATTTTTGGATCGTTGCGCCATACCACAAGGTCACGTTGCCAATACATGCCGAAGGAATGAATGATGGAGTCGGAAGCTGCGACCTCTGACTCAGCAAGATCTTGTAGTCTATTTTGGCTGAAGGAAGGTTGCGTTGACGGTGGAATAATTGTCTTTGAGGATGGGGTCTTGAGTCCAAATATGCCTTTACCAACGCGAATGAATGGCGACTTGTCGCCATCATGTTTTATTGACGACGTTACTTGTGCGCTTACCGTAGCAGCAGGAGTAGCTCCGTCAGTTTCATAGTAACCACGAGATAATATTTGTTCGGATATTTCAGTGTAATGCAGAGGAATATCAGATTCCGCAAGCACTTTCTTTATGGCTTCTTTCCATGACTTTTCCACTTATCCCTTCCCCAAACTAATTTAATAAGGCTATGTCACTGTTACTTGTTGAACATAATTTATCCCCAAAACGGCGGACAAGAAGGCGGTCGATGATAAGGCGGTATTTCTGCGATCGACCAGCCTGCGCCAACCGAGATAGTTGGAAAGATAATGCGTCGCCACG
>JAUYMX010000451.1 GCA_030699345.1 Methylococcaceae bacterium | reverse complement strand
CTTTGACTTCACTTTAACCGAATCCGCCTATTTAAAAGTGGTTGATGCCGGTTTTGCAGGCGACCGTTTCAACGTTTACGACAATGGCGTTTTGCTTGATCAAACCTCGGCTGTCGCCAATACCTATCCCGGCAGTATTGGTCTTAATTTTGATACGGCATATGTCAGCGATATTTTCAGCAAAGGTTTGTTTTTGTTAGGTGCTGGTAGCCATAGCATCACAGGGCTGTTAAGCCAATCTGCCCTGGATGATTCAAGCTTGCCAATTAACGCCACGGTTGGAGCAGTCAGCCTGACGGCGGTGCCATTGCCTGCCGCAGCTTGGTTGTATTTAACAGGTGCTACTTTGATGGGCATTGTTTCCCGTCGCCGCAAAGCTAATAGTTTGGAGCAAGCATCATGAAATTGAGCAAACTTGCGATGGGTATCGCACTGAGTTTAACGGCGATGAGCTGTGCCAATGCAGTAACAATAAATGTTGGCGGGCAAGCTCCCGACAAAATAATACTTCCATCTGCACCAGATATTAGTCTCAGCCCCGGAGGAAATTTAGATCTTTCTTCAAGCCCTAAGCCAACAATCAATTCTCGCGTTATACCAAATATTGTTGGTGGAGAAATAAATCTCACACCAATAGTCCCGCACGCACCCATCAGAATAAGCCCAAGCAGCTCAGCCGGAAATATACAGACAGTATCCGGCCCTACGACAACAATCAAAATAGTTGCCTTCAACGACTTTCACGGCCAACTGGAATCACCGGGAACACTGCGTAAAGATCCAGGTGCCAGCACACCCAATGTAGCGGTCGGCGGCGTCGACTGGATGGCGGGCTATATCTCTAAATTAAAAAGCCAAAACCCGAATACCGTGGTTGTCTCAGCGGGCGACATTATCGGCGCAACGCCTTTGGTATCTGCCTTATTCCATGACGAAGGCACGATTGAAACTATGAATCGCTTAGGACTGGATTTTAATTCAGTCGGAAATCATGAGTTTGACGAAGGCAAAACTGAACTTAAACGCATGCAAACCGGCGGCTGTCAT
>JAUYMX010000447.1 GCA_030699345.1 Methylococcaceae bacterium | reverse complement strand
TTGACAGCTGCGCGGCGCGGCCTTGCATCTCAGTCCCGGCTTGTTTGTAAAGCACCTGCAAAAAACTGAGTTCGGTATTGGACAGATCTTTGAAGGGCACTTCGGCTTTATTGCCGAAACGCAGTTGATCTTTTAATGCGGAAAGCCCGGGGAACTCATCCACCATGGCTTCGACATACTTGCGCTCAATCTGAAGTTTCATAGGTTTTCTATATCAGTGAGTTGATTTCGATGGGGACGGGTTGGGTAGCTACACACTGGTAAATAAATTACGGCAGTGTTGTTTGTAGGGGGAAAGCAGATAAATATTCTGTACGAGCTGATTTCGTTCATGGTTCGACAAGCTCTCGGCAACTGCTCCTGCGTCGCCTAAAGCTCCTAATGTTGGTGCCCTGCCTCCTGCATGCCCGATACAGCGGGGCAGGCTCTCCGTGCAGTCGACCACGAACGAAATCAGCTCAGTACCGTTCGTCCTGAGCTTGTCGAAGGACTTAATTAGATAATGCAGTGGCAATAATCAAATCTTAAATTGCACCCACTGCCGCATCTTTAACCACCACAATAGTATTGTCTTCAGCTTCTGCGAATGAAACCAGCGGAGCTTTCGATTTATACGTTTTGGCTGCGGCGTAAGCGATGGCGACTTTATCTTCAGCAGATTGATTCTTTAACTCGCTTTTTTCGATATACAGTTCTTCAAGTATTTCATTCCAAACCAAACCATCTTTGAAAGGCAGCAATATGTAAGTCACGCCTTCCAATTCAACTTGTAAGCTTTTGCCAATATTTTCTACATAAACGATGGCGGTAGCGTCCGGGGCTATATCGGTTTTATATTTTTCAACAAATACCGGCAGTAAATTGAGAGTCGGTAACAGGCCGTTAATAAATTTAATCTTGTCATCTTCAATTATTAAAGCCGAATGGATGAACAGCGCTTCCGGCGGTCGACGATCAGTGGTTGAGCCCTCACGCAGAGTGCCTTCTTTTAACACCAGGTCACCGCGATAAGCGTAAACGCCGGGTGTGCTGGTTTGTCCATTGACCAACGTGACGGTAAGTAAGCCTTTAGCTTGATAAGTTTCTAATAGCATTGTTTTTTCTCCAGATAGTTTAAGTAGATTTTTAACTCGAGCGGTGGGGTGGAACCGAGCAGCGCAACAATTGCGCTAATCAATAGCCAAGGTAACTTCAGTCGATTTAATTAGTGCATAGGCTTTGCTGCCGACTTTAAGACCAAGATTTTCAACAGCGGTTTTAGAAACGATTGATATTACCGAGACATTGGGGGCTATTTCTAAGGTGACTTCCGACACGATATTGCCATGATTAATCGCGGTAACGATGCCTTGCCATTGATTGCGAGTACTGAGTTGCATAGGTTTATCCTTGCTGAATAGTTAAAAATACAACTTTGGTTAAGCATGGCTTATGCCATATTTGAGTTGATATTCTTTTTACTTTTAAAACAGATAGATAGGGAATCTGGTTGGGATTACGTTCAATATCTAAGCCGACAATACCGGGTGTTTTTTTAAGTAATTGTCGGAAACCATACATTCGTTACATCGTCGAGTTCACATCTTTCCCGTGAACAATATTAATTAATGATGTTACGCAGTTTTGATTTAAAAAATTCTTGTGTCGCAAGCGACGTTTTTTTCTAATCGGGTTCCCGCACCCGAAGGCGTGATACTTTCTTTTGCGCGGCCAAAAGAAAGTATCCAAAGAAAAGGCCGCCCGGATACCGCTTGTTTCCTGCGCGCTGCCGTTGTCCTCGGGGGTTGCCAAATGGGGCTCCTGCCCCATTGTCAACGCACGGCATCCTTGCCGTGCCCCTTCGGGCTATTCCCGAGGACAACGTCAGTGCTCGGCGCGGTATACGGGATTTTTGTTGACGCTATACGTAACATCAATTAGCTGGGCATTGGCAGTAATTTGGGTTCAGCTTTAATGTTTTCCCCATTACCCCAGGCAGTAACACTTTCTACAAACCATTTTGCTTTGCCGGGATGCTGTTTAACGACATCGTATTCTGCGTAAAAAGTGCCATCACTATTAAATTGAAGGCTGCCGAGACGCTGCCTTTTGCGATCGTCGTACCAATAGCAAGCAAGGTTTTGGTCGCCACTGTAGGGATCTTTGATAAGCACAAAGGTGGCGTCATCGTAGCTTGGATAATGTTGTATCTCTGCCACAGCAAAACCCAAGCTGTTAATTTCGTCAGTCAATCGCCTGCATACGCATTCAGCTACCTGACGTTTTATGGTGATATGTTCAGATAATTCCATTAGTCGGTAACTCCCATTGCTAAATCCATAATGACGGACGCGCCGGAAAGGTCTTTCGGGTCCAGCTGTTGTAGATGCGATAAGACCAGCTGGGCGTTAATTTGATCACCTTGTCTCAGTTTGATAAACGCCAATGCTTTCAGCGTATATAAATAAAATAGCGTGATCTCATTGGCGTACAGATCCCATTTTTGCCGATTCAACACCAGCCTCCGGTAGTCGCTGGGAAAGTGGCCTTGTCTTGCAGCCTCTTCCAATCCGGATATAACAATTCGTTCTGCATCGACCAATCGCTTCTGAAAAAAATAAAATTTATACAATGCAAAATAGGTCTGCAAGCAATGGCTATCCAGTGTTTGCGCTTGTAAAAATAACTTCTCAGCCTGAGTTTGATCAACCGAACTTGCAGCCACTGCCGCTTGCAGAAGATTATTAACTTCAGGAGGAATATGCGGGCTAAACAGCACCCGCTCTTCTACAAATGACACTGAAGTCATCACCAGATCTCGGCAGGAACCATTAAGTCGGCAACCGGCTCGCCGCCAAGCAGATGTTGCTCAATGATGGTTTTAACATCCTCTTTTTTCAATTTGCCGTACATCACGCCTTCAGGATAAACAAGGACGCTGGGCCCCATCATGCAAGGTCCCATGCAGCCGGTGTTGGTCAGGCCGATTTTTTCAAACAGATTGCGGGCTTGGATTTCGTTCATGAATTCATTCATGATTTCTGCGCAACCGCTACTGGCACAAGACCCTCTGGGATGTCCTTGTGGGCGATTTTGAGTACAAACAAAAACATGTTTTTCAGGTCTTGGCATGATCGTAATCCTCTAACAAAAAAAATGGGCGGCTTCTTTGTGCTCGTAAGTTTCGTAGGATGGGTAGAGCATCGCGAAACCCATCATAACTATGCTCCGAGTGATGGGTTTCACTGCGTTCTACCCATCCTACGGTTGAAAAATTAAGCGGCCTGCTTGTGTTCGTGGCTAAAACAGTCTTTCGGACAGACTTTTGAGCAAGCCTCGCAACCGATACAATCTAGGCCATTTTTGATACTCATGACCATGCTGTTGTCATCGTCATCTTCAAAATCGCCATAGTCATCATCAAAGTCTTCGGCCCCCAGCACCTCGGATTTTTCTACCAAATCGAAGACATCGCGCGGGCAAACCTTAAAGCAGCGGCCGCAACCGATGCAGGTCTTTTGATTGATGTCGGTGACA
>JAUYMX010000231.1 GCA_030699345.1 Methylococcaceae bacterium | reverse complement strand
AAAGGCGCCGTAATGAGGCTGATGTTGGGTGAGGAAATTGGCTCACTAATTGAACGAGGAACTGAACATGCTTAATGATATTCAACAAGATGCCGCTACCCGAATGGGTAAAAGCATTGATGCTTTAAAACATGAGTTTTCGAAAATAAGAACTGGTCGGGCGCATCCTAGTCTGCTCGAACAAATCAGCGTGTCGTATTATGGGTCAGAATCACCTTTGTCGCAGGTGGCCAATGTCGCTGTTGAAGATGCTAGGACATTGACGATTACACCTTGGGAAAAGGGTATGGTTCAAGCTATCGAAAAGGCGATATTTAAATCTGATTTGGGCCTAAATCCATCCACCAATGGCATGACAATTCGCATTCCGTTGCCGCCATTAACCGAAGAGCGTCGTCGGAGTCTGGTGAAAGTGGTTAAGCACGAAGCAGAGAATAGCCGTGTTGCCGTAAGAAATATACGCCGAGATGCTAATTCGGAAATCAAGGAAGCGCTTAAGGAAAAATTAATTTCTGAGGACGACGCCCGCGCAGCGGAAGAAAAAATCCAGAAATTGACTGATCAAAATATAAAGGACATTGAAAAGCTGTTGGAAACAAAAGAAGCGGATCTCTTATCATTTTGATTGGCTATTACAACCAATATTTAAGTAAGAACACGCTGGGTATTCACAATGTCTACTAATGAAGTCGATAGTTTGATAACTGAAAATAATATGCCCCGACATATTGCAATAATCATGGACGGTAATGGTCGTTGGGCGCAAAAACGACTTATGCCGCGCGCTTTTGGGCATCAAGCAGGTGTTAAAACAGTTAGAAGAGTTGTTGAATACTGCGCGAATCAGGACATTGAAGTGCTCACCTTATTTGCGTTTAGTAGTGAAAATTGGCGACGGCCCAAAGAAGAGGTGTCGTTGTTGATGAGTTTGTTTATGGCTACTTTGCAAAGAGAAATAGACAAACTCAATCGCAATAATATTAGATTGCGTTTTATTGGTGATCGGCAGGGTTTTTCTGAAAAGCTACAAAAAAAAATGTCCGAAGGAGAAATCCAAACTCAAAATAATACGGCGTTAACATTAGTGATTGCCGCTAATTATGGCGGGCGCTGGGATATGACCCAGGCTTGTCAGTCAGTAGCAGAAAAAGTATCCACAGGGCAATTGCAGCCCAATCAAATCACTGAGACACTTATTAATCAGCATCTGTCACTTGCCGATTTGCCCGAACCGGATCTTTTTATTAGAACAGGTGGCGAGCAACGGGTTAGTAACTTCATGCTTTGGCAGTTGGCATACACAGAAATGTATTTTACATCCACATTGTGGCCTGATTTTGATCAGTCCTCATTAGACGATGCAATTAAGAGCTTTAAAAATCGGCAGAGACGATTCGGGCATACTGGTGAACAAGTGCTTACTAAATCCGTTACTTTATAACTTTAATAATAATTAGAACAATGTTAATACAGCGAATTATTACAGGATCCATTCTTGCCGCATTGCTTGCCTTAGCGGTATTTAAATTATCTTCAGCGTATTTTTCATTGCTTCTCGCGGTCGTCACGTTTGTGGCAGCGTGGGAGTGGTGTAATTTAATCAAAATTGATTCTCTGGCTAAGCGCGGGGTGTTTTTTATACTCCTAGCGGTGCCAATGTTCTGGATACATTTTTGGTCTGAGTTCCTTGAACTGAGTGCGCAAGCATTAGAGCTGTCCGTGCAGGCTGTTTACAAATCGGCAAAAAGTGCTGATTGGATTGGGGTAAGTAGTTTTCTTGATGGCTGGGATTTTCCTGATCTAAGAATTTATTCTGGACTATTAGAATGGTTGGTTATCCCGGCCGTGTTATTTTGGATAATAGTTATGGTCTTAATTCGAAATACACCGGAGGGTGTTTTAAAGCTGGAATTAAAACCCCGTAATAAGTCGTTGATCGGTTGGTTTATTTTGATCACTACCTGGATGTTCTTATCCCGCCTTAGAACATTTTATGGCTCAGAAATGGCAATGTATTTTTTCATACTAATTTGGGCAGCAGATATTGCCGCTTATTTCTCAGGTAGAAAATATGGAACTACCAAGCTTTCGCCGGAAATTAGTCCGGGAAAGACCGTTGCAGGCATGTATGGCGCGATGAGTGCAGGTGCGCTTTGTGCAGTTGTATTAAGTTTGATTTATGGTTTTACTTGGATGATTGCAGCTGATTTTGTATTACTGTCAGTTCTGGCAGTGTTGATTTCAATTTATGGTGACCTATTTATTAGTGTCGTCAAACGCCAACGCGGAGTCAAAGACAGTGGCTCGCTTTTACCCGGTCATGGCGGCATTCTTGATAGAATTGATAGTATTTTGGCTGCCGCGCCCTTGTTTTACGCAGGAATATATTTGATTTATAGGCAGGTTTCATGAAGGGTATTTGCATATTAGGCGCCACTGGTTCAATCGGGGTTAGTACTTTAGATGTGGTCGCAAGACATGCTGATCTCTACGACGTCATTGCATTGACTGCTAATAACAATATCGATTTGTTATACGAACAATGTTTGCAGCACCGACCAAAGGTTGTAGTCGTTGTTGATGCAGACAAAGCGAAAGCTTTTGAATCCAAATTAGCTCATTCACCAATTGCAGATATAAAAGTACTGACTGGTGCAGCCGCATTGGAGCAAGTTGCCACGTTGGATGAAGTTGATTCGGTGATGGCGGCTATTGTTGGTGCGGCAGGATTATTACCAACGCTTGGGGCTGCAAAGGCCGGGAAAACCATATTGTTGGCTAATAAAGAAGCATTGGTGATGTCAGGCGCAATATTTCTTAAGGCAGTGACAGATTCAGGCGCTGATTTATTGCCGATTGATAGTGAGCACAACGCGATATTTCAGTGTATGCCTGCCGGTTACAGGACTGGCGTCCAGGCAAAAACAGCCAGACGTATTCTATTGACAGCCTCAGGCGGGCCATTTCGTGAAATGCCGATTGAGCAAATGGTTAATGTTACGCCAGCTCAAGCAGTTGCTCATCCTAACTGGGATATGGGCAAGAAAATTTCCGTTGATTCGGCAACTATGATGAATAAAGGCTTAGAAATGATTGAAGCCTGCTTGTTATTTAACATGTTGCCTGAGCAAATTCAGGTGGTGATCCACCCGCAAAGCGTAATTCATTCAATGGTCGATTATGTGGATGGCACTGTATTGGCGCAAATGGGCAACCCTGATATGCGTGTGCCTATCGCTCATGCGATGGCGTGGCCAGACCGCTTTGATTCAGGCGTTGAGCCGCTGAATATTTTCGATGTGGCGCGCATGGATTTTGAACAGCCCAATCTCCAACGATTTCCCTGCTTACGATTGGCTTATGAGGCAATAGCCGCAGGCGGTATTATGCCTACCGTGTTAAATGCCGCTAATGAAATAGCAGTCGACGCTTTTTTAAACGAACACGTTCGTTTTACCGATATTCCTGTAATTATTGAGCGGACTATGAATAAGTTTTCAGCAACCCCCGCTGATACGCTGGATATTATTTTGTCCACTGATCAACAAGCCAGAGTAGTATCTACCGAGATTGTTGCAGAGCTGACGTACTAATGGAAACCCTTCACACCCTGTTTTATTTCATCGTTGCTGTTGGCATTCTGGTCGCGTTTCATGAATTTGGGCATTTCTGGGTGGCGCGTAAAGTCGGTGTGAAAGTGCTCAGGTTTTCCATTGGTTTTGGCAAAGTTCTGTGGTCTAAACAAAAAAATACTCAGTCCACTGAGTATGTATTATCGGCCATTCCACTCGGTGGCTATGTGAAAATGGTGGATGAACGAGAAGGCCCCGTTACTAGCGAAGATTTGCCGTTTAGTTTTAATCGCCAGCCGCTGTGGGCAAGAACTGCGATAGTTGCAGCAGGGCCGGTGTTTAATTTAATTCTCGCTGTTGCATTGTTTTGGAGCGTATTGGTTATTGGTGAAAGTGGTATCAAACCGATATTAGGTAAAGTGGAGCAGGGCACCTTAGCCGCAGCTGCCGGTTTTGTTGAAGGTGATGAGATTATCTCAGTCAACGACAAGCCAACACCAACTTGGACCCAGACGCTTACAACATTAATTGGCGCTGCTCTGGAAGGTGAGCAGGAAATAAACGTCGCAGTAAAAAATCACGACGATCTGCAGACCGTGAAAATCCTTAAGTTTTCTGAGCAGGATGCAGAAAATCCCGAAGTGTTATACCAACGGCTGGGTTTTAAAGCATGGGCACCGCAATTAAAACCCACTATTGGACAAGTGCTTCCTGATAGCGCTGCACAGTCAGCCGGTTTAAAACAAGGCGATTTGATTGTCAGTGCCGACAATGTGGTTATTCAGGATTGGCAGCAATGGGTAGACTATGTCAAAGCCCATCCCGATATGCCTATAAATCTTTTGATAGAACGAGATGGTGTGCGCCTGCCGTTAAGCATTACTCCCAAGGCTATCCAGGTTGAACAAAAAACAGAAGGCAAAATCGGCGCATCGGTTCAGGTCCCCGAGGATCTTATTAAATCTATAACGGTTGAGTATGCATTGTCACCGCTAGAAGCCTTGCCAGTAGCGTTTGAAACGACATACGACTATGCCTTAACCACGTTAAAAATGATGGGTAAAATGTTGGTAGGACGCGCATCAGTCGAAAATCTAAGCGGGCCTATAAGTATTGCTCAGTATGCTGGGCAATCTGCAAATATGGGATTGGTACCTTTCTTAAAGTTCATGGCATTGGTTAGTGTCAGTCTCGGCGTTTTAAACCTGCTACCCGTACCAGTATTGGACGGTGGTCATTTACTTTTTTTTGCGATAGAAGGAATTAAAGGCAGTCCGGTTTCAGAAAAAATACAATTATTTTTTCAGCAAATTGGTATTGCTTTGTTAGTGTCATTAATGGTTTTGGCAATGTTTTTGGACGTGCAAAGGCTGTTTTAAGCGTTAGCGTAAACTTTTCAATTATTTGTAATATCAGGAATTTCATGAAAATCTTAAACACTGCTTTGTTGTCCCTGTTTAGTTTGGCATTGTCGCAAGCCCATGCTGATGAAAACGCCATCAGGGAGGCACTAACCAAATCCATGACAGGGATTAAAATAGAATCAGTCCAGCCTGCAGAAATAAAGGGATTATTTGAAGTAAAAATAGGTTCTAGCATCGTATATGTATCTGAAGATGGTAAATATTTGCTACACGGGCGTTTAATTGATGTTGCAACCCGGACGGATTTAACAGAAAGCCGGTTAAGCAGTTCTCGTAAGCAGGCATTGGCTAAACTTACAGACAATGAAATGATTGTATTTACGCCTAAAGTCAGTAAATATTCTGTATATGTGTTTACTGATATTGACTGCGGCTATTGCCGTAAGTTGCATTCTGAAATTAATCAATATATGGCTGAAGGTATTACCATTAATTATCTGTTTTTTCCTAGAGCAGGTAAGCCTTCGGAATCTTATGATAAGGCTGTTTCAGTCTGGTGTGCTAGCGACCGTAAAGCTGCGTTAACAGCATCTAAAAGTGGTCAAACTATACCTACAAAAACCTGCGACAACCCAGTTGATGAACATATGCAATTAGCAGAGGACTTTGAAGTAAAAGGTACTCCGATGATTGTGACTACTGGTGGCTCTGTGTTCCCTGGTTACTTACCACCTAAGCAACTCCTTCAAGCGCTGCAAAGTGAGAAGTCTGTTAATTAAGGATTGTAATACCCCCGGCTGAAACCTGGGTGTTCGAGTAGCGCGGGTAATAGGCTGGATAATAATTAACTTGATTAGCTAGATGCTTCAGCTAACCGAAGCCATTCAGCCGGACGAGGCCCAATGGCAACGGCCGCGACCAGTAGCCTGGTTGGCAGTGTATCGAGTTGGAAGCGCCGGTTGAATCGATATGCGAACGCTGCCAA
>JAUYMX010000221.1 GCA_030699345.1 Methylococcaceae bacterium | reverse complement strand
ATACAATTATAGGTAGAAATTCATGGGAGCGATCTTAGACGTCACTGAAATGTTAAAAGAACCAGCTGGCATGGCCATTGCATTAGTAGTGGTTGTTGGTGGTTACTTCTTCGTAAAATGGGTTTTCGCTGAACACCCAGATGACGAAAAATAAAAAGATTTAACAGTCCCACTTACTTAGGCCGCTGATACCAACCCTTACGGGTTTGGAAGCGGCCTTTGTTTTGCCTGCTTATTTTTACTTCAACACTCATAACTCCCTTATAATTTGCACGTCTTTCTGGTCATTCCGGCGTTGCAATGAATCAATTTATCTCCGTTAAACTCTTAGAGCTGTTCTCTAAACAAGTTCCCGCTACCGGCATTGGCCTGTTCCGACTTTTTTATGGTTTGGTTGCGTTGCAGGAAATTTTTTTTCTACTCTATTTCAATCACTTAATTTTCGATCCGATTCCTTATTTGGACATCGAGTTTCCGATGATTCCGTTCTTTTTATGCATCTGGGCGATTATTGCCTGTTGTATAGTCGTTGGTTATCGCTACCAATTTGCGGTTATCTGTAATTATATTTTCTGGATTATCTTCGTCAACTTCACCCCCATGCAGCGCGATTTTGACGGCGGATTTGACTTGTTTATGATTGGCACCGGGTTTTTCCTACTGTTTATGCCCGGAGATAAAGCTTTTTCGATAGATAGTCTCAGGCATAAGCTCAGCACGCCATTTACACATTACAGTGCTTATTCAGCCCCTGCAGTCTCTCGATTGGCTTACTACTTACCGGTTTTAGTCTGTCTTGGCTTTCTCTATTTTGATTCTGTCATTCATAAAATTTATGCAGAACACTGGCGCAATGGTCTAGGGGCTTGGTTGCCCTCTACGCAGCCTTACTATGTGTCAGCGATTGATATGTCACCGCTGCTGAATAACGAGTTGCTGCAAAAAATCATCGGTTACACCATCATTGTTTTTCAGTTTACTTTTCCTTTTTTGTTTGCAAATCGCCGCTTACGAGTGGTCTTTTTGCTTATCGAATTCAGCTTACATCTAGGGATTACCTTGTCTTTTAACATTTACCCCTTTGGTTTGGGGATGTTGATTTTTTATTTTCTGCTGGTGCCGTTCAGCTGGTGGCGTCGAATTGGTAATACATTTACTGCCAAAGAAAAATCGTTGGTTGTGTTTTACGATCAGCAATGTCCCTTATGCAATCGCACCGTGCTGATACTCAACCACTTCGATATTTTTCGTTGCATAGACTTTAAAAACGCCCAGCAATATGCCGCACAATATGCAGCCTTGGCGCATATTGATCAGCAAACATTATTGACCGATCTTTATGCGCTGGATAACCAAAGCCGCGTCTATTCAGGCGTCGATACCTATATCCAAATACTACTGAAAATGCGTTACCTGGCGCCGGTGGGATTGGTTTTAGGCTTGCCGGGAATCCGCCAGTTTGCGACGGCAAAATATCGCGCGATTGCCGATTCACGTTCACGTGTACCTTGCACCGACACATGCCTGGTATCAGCAGCATTGCCAGATAACACCTGGTATCACCGCTATCTTGAACAAATCGCGGCACAAAAACCCAAAGCGTTTTCCAGAAAACTGGCAAAAATCTTCATCGTGTTATTGCTGCTGCAACTGAACAGCACCATCCACTATGGCTTTATTTACCGGCTGCATATCGACACCAAACAATCAGCAATTACCGATGCCTTAGCCAAAGCCAGCAATGCGGTATTAATGATTTCCCAGACTTTTTGGGGAATCAGTCCACACCCGCTTTACATGCATGATCACTTTGAAGGCTATGACCGCATTCTGGCGATTACCTACACCGACAAGGAGGGTGTTGAGCGCTGGCTACCGTTCGTCAACGAACAAGGCCGATTAGTAGCGCCGAACTGGGGCAGGGTGCATTCGATGTGGGCTAATATTGCGGTCACGCCTAATATCAACAATCATCGCTTGCAAAAAATGATTATGAAAGTCACTGCCTTTTGGGGGCAAGAAATCAGTTTAAATCTCGACCAAACCGAATTTCATATCAAAATGAAAAGAATCAGCGCCCCGTCTACCTGGGAATATGATCTTCTGCACAAAAACTTTGGTGGTGAATGGTCGACTATCGGTAGTGCAAAATGGACGGGAAAGGATGTAGTGATTGATTTACCTGCCAATATCAATGAGATTTAAAGCGCTTAATATTACGATTTTTTAATTAAACTAGGTTATTTGGCATGTTAATAATGTGTCATATGACCTAGTTATCTAAATTTTTAGTAATCTAATTTACCTAAAAAACTACCGGTTTTTATCTTCTTCAAAGATAAATAAATCTTATGGCCGCTATTAGTGTGACCATGATTAGTGGTCAACGTATCAGAAAATATGAGTATTCAGGAATGCTTTTGTTGCCTTATCGCTTGATGTTGCAATAGAGCGAGTAACTTTTTTATAGATTGGCATAAGTAGTGCTTAGTTAAGGTGATTTATTAAGCCAGTATTTTCGGCTTGTTGCGCGCCATCACTAAAATTGTGATGGGTATTCACCTTAGCTTTAATAGCATGGACATTTATGACATCTGCTTCCCATCCCTCCGAATGCAACAAAAAACGACAGTTAAGTTCGGCGATAGCGGTTTTTTTCGCTGTATCTGCATGCACTGTCTCTAGCCAAGCTCTGGCAGATAACGGATTGCCTTCCCCTGTGAAAAAATCAAAGAGTATTTCTTCGGTACCAGAACAAGAAGCTAAATCAGCGCCACGCGAGGTTTCAGCTGAATCGGCTGATAAATCGACATTAGTAAAAAACAAAACAGTAGCACCTGAAAAACAACCAGAAAATGACAACTCAGTCTTTGAATTAGGCGAAATGGTGGTAACGGCCGCGCCGACAGGGGCATTACAAAGCCGCGATGTTCTGAGCTCGGTAGATATTATGAATGCCGATAAAATCGAAAATCAGAATGTCCTGACCAGCTTTGACTTGCTTCATCGCATGCCGGGCGTACAGATTACCCAGTTCAAT
This sequence comes from Methylococcaceae bacterium, assembly GCA_030699345.1. GTDB lineage: Bacteria > Pseudomonadota > Gammaproteobacteria > Methylococcales > Methylomonadaceae > JABFRC01. The sequence goes on along the minus strand of JAUYMX010000221.1, from coordinate 6,710 downwards.
CAAGGCGCCAACACCGGTAAGTTTTCTTTCCGAGGCTTCAATGGCGAGGGCTACATTAATGGCGTCAAACTATTGATCGACGGCATTCCAAGTAACACCAACGACGGTAATATGCCCTTTATTGATGCACTGTTTCCGTTGGATATTGAATCGATTGAAGTAGTCCGAGGCACTAATGATCCACGCTACGGCTTACATGCTATTGCCGGTAATGCCAACATCAATACCTATTCAGGCGGCAACTATGTCAAAGGGCGGGTAAGTTATGGTAGCTTTGATACTCATGATATTCAGTCCGGCTTAGGTTACGAAAAGGATGGTTTTTCGCAAAACTATGCAATTTCTTACCGAGCAACTAATGGTTATCGTGACCATGCATCTTCCGAGAAAAATAGTTTTTCAGGTAAATGGTCATATACCCCGGAAGACGGAAAATACACGGCAGGATTAAGCGCCCGTTGGAGCGAGGCTGATGCACAAGAATCTGGATACTTAACCTATAAAGAGCAACTGGTTAGTCGGACTCAATCAATGCCCCGCAATGATTCGGACAAAGCTAATCGTCAGGTTGGTCAACTTAGCGGGCATCTTGATGTTAATCTAACCGATGATTTGTTTTGGACAACAAAAAGCTATGCCAATACTTATGATGACAGCCGATTTGTAAAATATTATGAAAGCTTTATACAACAAGAACGCTTAACCGAAGAGCTGCAATATGGGGCAATAACATCGCTTACTTACCGACCGGTTGTGTCTTGGCTGGATGATTTTTCTGTAGAAACTGGTTTCGACTTTCAACAGCAAGAAAATAAATCTGATCGCTATAGAACAATCAAAACAGTCAGAATCCCGAACAGGCATATAAGGGATCAAGAGTTTGATTTTTTAGTTTATGGCGGTTATTTGCAAGCTGTAATCAAACCTACTAAATGGCTGAAAATTACCCCGGGATTTCGTGCAGATCGGATTGATGGAGACTTTGTTTCTCATCGCGCCAGTAGCGGTGCTGCTCAGTTTATATCTGCCAAAGCGAATGATTATGGCACTATTTGGCAACCCAAAATAGGCGCGGTCATTACACCGATAGACGGGTATAGCCTTTATGGTAATTGGGGGCGAACTTTTCAGGTAGATGTAGGAGCTGGCACGTATAAAGGTGTTCCCACTGCCCCTAACACACCCCCTTCTATTAACGAGGGCTGGGAAATAGGATTCAAAGCCCAACCGGTAAAGTGGGCTGAGGGACGCGTTGCTTACTGGCGTCAAGATGCGACCAATGAATCCAGCCGAGATTTATTAAGTGCTGATAACAGCTCCATACCTGTGGGTGCCACCAAACGCCAAGGTGTAGATGTGGAAACCAAATTCAACCCGATTGAGGCGGTCAGCGTTTGGGCGACTTACTCGTTACAAGAGGCGATAGTTACCAAAGCGCCGATCGGTGGTGCTTCTCAATATAAAGTGGGTAATCAGGTATTTAATACGCCAGATTATCTGTTTTCAGCGGGTATTGATTATCAAATTACTTCGGCTCTAAAGTCTTCCCTATGGACTACCGGTCAAGGCGATTATTTTGCCAACTCAGCCAACACCGGCGGTGAATTTGGGGAGTACGCATTACTAAACTTGGACCTTGGTTATCAGCTTACCAAGCAGGTGGATCTTCAATTTCAAGTCAAAAACTTAGCTGATACAGAGTGGGAATATGTGTGGTATGAAGGCGCTCCTGAGCCTTTATTTTCTCCCGGTGACGGTCGCGCATTTTATGGTGCAGTTAATGTCAAATTTGATATTTAAATAATGTCTGCCGGTACACGTTTAACAAATAATTCTCGTCAACTGCCTTGGCGTAAGGTCTGGCTGAACTTTCATCTTTACTTGGGATTAAGTGCAGGCTTGATATTTGTTCTGGCGGGTCTTACCGGCAGTTTGCTGGTGTTTTATGTTGAGCTTGATGAGATTATCAATCCGGAATTGCAAATTTCAGCAGCTCAAGCTCAGCAGCAACCGCAATCTTATGAAGCAATTTTTCAAGCTATTCAAAAAGCGCATCCTGAGCGAAGTGCCGCTTGGCGTTTGGAAATACCGCGTCATCCGCAAGCCATGATGATGGCGCGCTACTACACGCCAGTCGAAAAAGCGGGTTTGTCTTTTGCGCCGTTAATCGCTTGGATAAATCCTTATACCTCAGAAGTTGTCAGTAGCCGTTTTTGGGGCGAGTTTGTGATGACCTGGCTATTTGATCTGCATTACGCGTTATTGTTGGATGAAACTGGTAAAACCCTAATGGGTATTATCGGTTTTATATTATTGATACCGGTAATTAGCGGCATTTATTTGTGGTGGCCTGCGTCCGGCAAATGGTGGCAGGCATTCTTGATTAAACGACACGCAAGCAAGCCGCGATTTATTTTTGATTTACATAAAACCAACGGCGTTTATAGCTTTATGGTGTTGCTGTTGTTATTAATAAGCGGTGCAGTTCTGGACTTGCACACTGTATTCACGCCAGTGATAAATTATCTATCGCCGATGTATCACGCCGAAGCCAGTCACTCAAACTATCAAGTTGGTGTTTCCAGAATTACCTTGGATCAAGCGGCAGCTTTAGCTAAAGCTCGGTATCCAGAGGCTCGGTTACGCTGGATTGAAACGCCAGATGGACAGAACGGCACCTACAGGATTGTGTTGTATCAACAAGGTGAACCGAGTTTGCGATTTCCCAAAACCACAGTTTGGATAGACCAATACAGCGGCACGGTGTTATCGATCAGGGATCCTAGAGAAGAACACGCCGGAGATACCTTCATGAATTGGCTGCATCCTTTGCATAATGGCGAAATTGCCGGAATGACGGGGCGGATCGTAGTTTTTATCAGCGGTTTTGTACCGGCAATACTTTACGTCACCGGCTTAATTCGCTGGCTGCAAAAGCGACGCGCAAAGAGTTTGCATCAGTTAAAAATAAGTTAACCAACACGCAATTACTCCAGAAAAGCTCGAATCCCAGCAATACCTTGTCCGCCAGCGTGACAAGCCAAAGTTATGTCTTCAGCAGTCATGCCGCCTAGAGCATATACCGGTAAATTTACTTGTCTGACCAGCTCAGTGAAACACTCCCAGCCCAAGGTTGGCGCATCGGGATGGGTTGCCGTTGGCAGCACCGGCGCTAACACCACAAAATCAACCCCGATGTTTTGAGCGTGGCGTAGCTCTTCAAGTGTGTGACAGGATGCAGCCAGCCATGGCATGTTCGTTGGACGTTTAGTCAAGGCCATCAAGTGTGCCGAGGTTAAATGCATACCATCGACATTGAGTTTGTCGGCATCAGCTACCGCGGAATTAACCAGCAAGACAGCCTGCTGCTGTTGGCATGATGGATAAGCTTGTCGGATAAAAGCGTCTACCGCATCGACAGGCAGATTTTTTAAGCGGGCCTGTATCAGCTTGATGCCATTAGCTAAAAGCTTGTGCAGATTGTCCATCAGCAGTGACGGATCCGCATCGTCAAGAATGCCGTAGCAACGCGGCAAGCGGGCGGCGGTAATAATAGGTTGATTGGCGGCTGGAAATGAAAAACTCAGCAATTCATTCGGCGTTACCCACTTAAGCGGCTGGCCTTGGCAGCCTTTGGCAAGGCCGGAAAAATTCTCTACTAAAAACACATTTAGCTGCACATGGCGATCAGGGTAGCTGTGCCTGACTGTAATTAGGGGTGTCGCGGCATGGGCGGTTATATCGAGCTCTTCTTTAAGCTCCCTGAACAAGGCTTGTTCGGCAGTTTCACCGGGCTCGAGCTTACCGCCTGGAAACTCCCACAAGCCGCCTTGGTGTAATGTAGGATCGCGCAGTGCAATTAAAATTTGGCCTTGCGGATTTTTAATTACGCCAGCGGCCACTTGCAAGACCTTCATCGGGTGATACGCTGAACAAGTTGATTTCGCTCATGGTTCGACAAGCTCACCACGAACGAAATCAATAAGTTATCGTTCATCCTGAGCTTGTCGAAGGATTTAATCAGCACTTCCTTAGGTTCTGTATTCTGCATTGATGCGCACATAGTCGTAAGAAAAGTCGCAGGTGAGAACTTCCTGGCTTGCGTTAGCCCGGCCCAGCTTTACTGTGACGGTAATCTCAGCGTTATTCATGACCTGCTGGCCGGCTTCTTCAGTGTAAGTCTCGGCGCGACCGCCATTTTTAACGATACAGACATCGTCCAGATAAATTTCAATTTTATCCAAGTCCATATTTTCGACGCCAGCCCGGCCCACTGCCGCCAAAATCCGTCCCCAGTTAGGGTCGCTGGCAAAAAAGGCGGTTTTAACCAATGGCGAATGTGCGATGGTTTTGCCTACTTGCACGGCTTCTTCTTCATTTAGGGCTTGTTCCACGACAATGCGTATCAGTTTGGTTGCGCCTTCGCCGTCGCGGATAATCAGTTCCGCCAAGCGCTTGCAAACCGACATGACCGCATCGGCAAATAATTGATAATTGTCGCTGCCTTCGGTGAGTTCAGGTACCAGCGATTTACCGCTGGCCATCAATATGCAGGCGTCATTAGTCGAGGTATCGCCATCGACGGTAATGCGATTGAAAGATTGTTCTGTGGCTTTAGACAGGCAAGTTTGCAGCAAGGACTGGCTGATTTTGGCATCGGTGGCTATAAAACCCAGCATGGTCGCCATATTGGGCTGGATCATGCCCGCGCCTTTGGAAATGCCGTTAATGGTGATGGTGTTGCCGTCGATATTGAGCACCTGGCTGGCCCCTTTCGGGAAGGTGTCGGTGGTCATAATCGCTTGGGCGGCTTTGGCCCAATTGGCAGTCGATAGATTTTTTACTGCGGCAGGTAAAGCAGGCTGAATTTTCGCTACCGGTAATGGTTGCCCAATAACACCGGTTGAAAACGGCAAGACCTGATTAGCTAAGCCGCCTGCGACTTCGGCGAGACTGGCGCAAGTGCTTAAGGCATCTTGCATGCCTTGTGCGCCAGTACCGGCATTGGCATTGCCGGAATTGATCAACAGCCAGCGCGGTGCGTGGGCTAGGTTGGCTTTGGCGACATGCACCGGTGCGGCGCAAAAGGCATTCTGGGTGAATACTCCGGCGCAGGTCGCCTGTTCGGCTAATTGTATGACCAGCACATCGTCTCGGACGGTTTGCTTAATACCAGCACACGTGGTGCCCAATTCAATCCCGGCTATTTCCGGCATTTGTGGGAAGTCGCACTGACCTACTGCCATGACTTATCCTCGTTAAAGTTTAAAAAATAAAAATACGTTATCGATTTTTTTAATGCGCGTGCGGATTAATTTGCACTGCTTTGTCAGGTAAGTGCGTTTTATCGAATCTTCTGCGAGCGCAAACGGCAGAATCACTTCCACTTCGATCTGGCCATCCAAATAATGGATTCTAAAATCCTCAATGGCGGTTTTCACCTCAACCATATATTCATCCAGCAAGCTCTGCACGTCAGCTCGGGTGAGCGGTTTGCTGTCTTCAAATAAACCTTCGTCATCTTCCGGATCGACATGCACCAGCACATCCATGACATCGTCAAAACGTTTGATTAAGTCATCCCGGACAATATCGCCAATCATGTGGCCTTCTGAAACGGTGATGCGCGGGTCAACGACAATGTGCGCATCAATTAAGGCATCTTCGCCCATGTGCCGGGAGCGTAATAAATGAATACCTTCCACACCGTCGATGGCCATGATGGAGCTGCGAATTTCAGTGACTACTGCCGGTGGCAATGAGGTGTCGACCAATTCTTTAATACTGCCGACTACCAGCGTTAAGCCGATTTTCGCGACCATCAACGCTACCACAATCGCGGCGATGGCGTCAGCCAACGGATAACCCAACATTACCGCGCCGATACCAAACAGCACGACCACTGAGGTCAGCGCATCGCTACGTTGATGCCAGGCATTGGCCAGCAATAATTTGGAGCGAGTAGTTTTGGCGATGCGTTTGGTGTAGTGATACAGCCATTCGTTGATCAAAATAGACACTGCGGCCACGGCTAAAGAAATCTCGTTAGGCACCGGCAAATGCTCGGGATTGCCCATGCGTTCCATCACCGACCAAGCAATGCCGCCGCCTATACCGATTAAGCTGATACCTAAAATTACTGTGGCAATGGTTTCAAAACGCCGATGGCCGTAGGGATGATCATGATCCGCTTCACGACTACCCAGTCTGACGGCAATAATCACCAGTAAATCACTGAGTAAATCCGATAGTGAATGGATGCCGTCGGCAATCAACGCCGCTGATTGCCCGAGAATGCCGAAACCGATTTTGATTAATGTTTGGGTGACATTGACCGCAGCGCCGACATAGCTGGCCCTGGCTTTGAGTTTATCCATTTTTACGGTATCAGTGGCTTCGGACATTACGCACCTACTTGTAAAACAATGGTGTATTCACCATCGTCTGAGCGTGTTTCCAATACCGTGTGGCCATTGATGCGGCACCAGGCGGGAATGTCCTGCATGACGCCCGGATCGGTACAGACGACTTCCAGTTGGTCGCCAATTGCCAGCAGTTTGACCTTATCTTGAGTACGAATGACCGGCAACGGACACAGCAAACGCCGGGCATTTAATAGTTCTTTGATCATATAAACCATGCCTGCGGAATTTCATCGGCGGTAAAGGGTTTAACGTGAATCTCTCTTTCCGAGCCGTCAGGCTGCATGA
>JAUYMX010000217.1 GCA_030699345.1 Methylococcaceae bacterium | reverse complement strand
TGAAATTGCCGAAAACGGTGATTTCAGGCTAAAACAAGTCCTCATGCGAGGGCAAAATACAAAAAACAGCAGGGATTCCGTGGCTGATTTATCACTGTCGGTATACTTTTTATTTATAAGGGCAGTATTTCGAGGTGCCCCCAAGTTCTTTGCTATGGGTTCCGAGCTTTGTTTTTTTTTACGCACTATTACCAGTCCAGTTGCAGGCACAGTGAATTCAACATCTTCCATAAGCAATTGCCAAAACGGATGCAGGTGTTCGTGTCTATCATCCAGGTTTAAGCGGTTCTTTTCTAAGCCATACCGCCAAATATCAGTAAGGTAAGGCGCTATTTCTTCAAACGATTCAAATTCTTTACCCATGCCTAACCCAATTTCACGAATGATGGAATGGTGAAAACGAGCTTCTATACGGCGAACGGTTTGTTTCTCGTCAAATTCGCCTAATGTGTAGATGTTCCATTCACGGTGAAAATAGTCTTTTTTGTCGGACTTAACGACTTCAAAACTTTTATCGTATAGACAGAACTGCATAGATGCTGCTTTACCAATCAGGTAATTTTTAGCTTGGTTTTTTGAACCATAAGTTGCAACGGATTCAGAAAGGTCAGAAAGATCTATGGACCCCATGCCATCATAGGAACGGATGATTCTTGACCGAGTCGCAAATTTAAAAAGGAAGTCGTCAGGCAACCTATAGCCTTGGTAATCACACGCTAAATGGATAGCACAGCCTTTAGGTTCAGCATCTTCAAGGAAGTTTTGCGAAAGCCCGAGTTGACCGTGTAAACGTTGCCAAATTTTTTGCACTGAACGCTGGGTGATGAAATGCGGGGAAAGCTCAATTTTTAAGTGTTGGCCAGGATGTTCAATTTTTGCAAAGAAGGAACAAAACAAAATAACGATACCCTCATCATTGTTTTGGAGCTTGTAGCGATACCTAGAGACCTTGCCCATGCGGGTAAAGTGCCATTTTTGGGAACCTATGGTGTCTGACAAGCTAATGATGGATTCACTGGCTTTAGCGTGCCGTTCTAACTTTTCAATCAAGTCAGTTTTAGGTTTACCGTAAAAAAGTTGCCTGACAGTATCAACAGAGGAACCGACAATGTTAACGGGCGTTAAGTCCTGAATGCCAAAAGCATTAGTAAATATTCGCCCCTGATCGTCTGTTTGGTCCAAGGTTAATGATTCAAGTGAATAGCGTATTGATGTTTTCATTTAACTAGCCTGTGTTAGCTCTAACGATACTGGTTTAAGTTGTATATCTAACGTGATACAAGGACGTTAGGTAGCGGGTTTAATTTGTTGCCGGTGGGAAGGAAAACTAGCCAAACACACCTTAATTTCTTCGCTTAAAGGGCTGTGGCTTAATCACTCATCCCCTTAGCCCCTTATTTTCGCCTGTCAAAACTAAGGTTTTCTAATCGACCAGGCGCGCCCGCCGCTTGTTATCTGTAATCGCCCGGCCGCCCTCACCCGTCTCATACTTCGCTTACGTTCGGGCGGCCGGGCGAACATCTATCTATTTGTTGTCGAACCTACCCGATTGAAAAACTAAAGCTTTGCCAGCAGCTCAAACCAGGGACTAAAAGGAATCGCGACCAAGCCACAAAAGCGCCCGCGCTCATCAATAAAAGTTGCTTTTTTATAAACTCACTTGCGTTGCCCCACAATTTAAAGGCCCGGCCCTGCCATTTGAACCATCGGTCCATCCATTGAACCAACCTGACCAAAATGCTGATCTTGAGCGGTTGTGATTGATTGTTCATTGCTGTGCTGACTATCTTGAGTACCCCCACTTGAATAACCACGCGCTAGCCTGTTTTGCTCTTCGTTGCGTAGTTCACGAGGCCACATGGTAATCGGGTATTGCTTACCGTTTTTTTCTACCAGAACGCCAAATTCCTTTTTGGTTACGGTGTACCCGAATTCAACGAATTGTTTATAGTTAAAGGTATCAATGATTTTGTCACCGTCATAGAAATCAATCTTGAGCAAGATCTTTGAACCGTCCGAAGCCTGTACAAATGCCGATAAACGCGGCCTGTTTTTTTCAAGGTACATTTCAATAAAATTAGCGAATTCGATAGCTTTATATTCAGGTTTCTTTTCTTCTTTTTGAACACCAGGCGGAGGGGATTGAATGGGTTTAGGCGGTTCAATTGATTTTGTTGTAACAGTGACTGTCTCATTTTTGGGAACGGGTGCGTCAGGAACAAAATAGTTGTAAAGAAAATAAACGCAGCCAATTCCGGCCAAGCCAAGAGCAGGAAAGCCGACTTTAAAAATTGATGATTTTAAGATGTTGGTTCTATCATCATTGTGAGAGTCAATGGCGGTAACGCCGTCAGAGTGAGAGGCATAGAGACCAAAATATTTCTTGATTAGCTAGATGCTTCAGCTAACCGAAGCCATTCAGCCGGACGAGGCCCAATGGCAACGGCCGCGACCAGTAGCCTGGTTGGCAGTGTATCGAGTTGGAAGCGCCGGTTGAATCGATATGCGAACGCTGCCA
>JAUYMX010000216.1 GCA_030699345.1 Methylococcaceae bacterium | reverse complement strand
TGGCAGCGTTCGCATATCGATTCAACCGGCGCTTCCAACTCGATACACTGCCAACCAGGCTACTGGTCGCGGCCGTTGCCATTGGGCCTCGTCCGGCTGAATGGCTTCGGTTAGCTGAAGCATCTAGCTAATCAAGAAATTAAAAATCGCCTCAAACAGCGTCTGTTTCTTGGTAACGCCATGCCGCCGAAAAGGGGCTTACTTTGCTCACCACGAACGGCTTAACTTAATAGGATTTAATTAAAAACTTATTGGGATTGGTATTGTTGTTAAAACTGGAAGAAATTCGCAATGTCCAACACAGCCTGTCAGCGCCCGGCGAACTTAAGACTCGTCTAATCATTACCGGCCACAGTTTTGGTGGTGCCGTTGTGCAAAATGCCACTACACAAATTCTGGCGACGCGCTTTATAGACAGTAATCAAGATAAAAACTATCCCGATGAGGCGAAGGGGGTTGGCGATACTCACTTCAAGAGCCGATTGGGCGACTAAATTGGCATTTCCGGCGAGGCGTATGTTTTCTACATTTTTTGAAACACACGATACATTTCAACGTACTGAATGCCAACGTAATTGGGACGTCGATGAAGGTACGGCCGATCGCTCGACGGTGGGGCATTATGTGTCGTTTATCACTCACACCTTGGCACTGACTGAGCCGAATAAAACCATGCAGACCAGTGAATTTGCGGCTATCAGCAGTAAATGGCAGCACCAAACTCCCGACGCATCCATTCAATACGGCCCAACGCTGTTAACGCACTTGGACAAAACAACAGTGCTGAATCCGTATTTGAATATTTAGGTCAACAAAGAAATCATTGCCGATCATAACGATATATTTAATGAACAGCTCATGGAATTTCTGCGTATGCTGACTGTACTGTCAACCAGTGATTAAGCAGATATTTCTGTGGTTGAAAATTAAAACAGACCTGTTACAGTCGAATGGCTATTAACATTTACGGAGAGCAATAATGCCTGAGTACCAAAAATATCAATGTAGCGTTTGTGGACATATTTATGATGAAGCACTGGGTGATGTTGATTCCGGCTTAGCTCCAGGCACCTTATGGAAGGACGTGCCCGATGATTGGCGTTGCCCGGAGTGCGGAGTGCCTAAAGACGAATATGAATTAATCGTTGATTGATAGACAACCAACCTTATCAGGAGCGCATCATGGACATCGTTATCATCGGCTCGGGTATTGCTGGCGTCAGCTTTGCCGAAAAGGCTCGTACCTTGTTGCCCGACGCCGAGATTACCTTAGTCACTCGAGAGCACGATGGGTACTACTCAAGACCGCTGTTGTCCAGAGGCTTTACTCGCAGTGATATTGAGCAGTCCATTATCCTTAAAACTTTTGAACAGTTGCGCGCCAGTAATATCAACGTGATTGCAGGCACCGAAGTTACCAGCATTAATCGCGAAGAAAAATCCGTCAGCCTGGATGGACCGTGCCAGGAAACATCATTGTCCTATGACAAATTGATACTCGCGCAAGGCTCGGCAGCGTTTATTCCGCCGCCTTTTTTGCCTTATCGGGAGTTGTTTTTTTGCCTAAACAGCCTGACCGATTTGAAAGCCTTGCGACAATTTAGAGAGACTTTTTTAAATCATAACCAACATCCCAGCTGGGCCATTATCGGCGGCGGTCTGATCGGTTGTGAAATCGCCTCGGATCTTGCGGTGGCCGGTGATGATGTCACGTTGTTTCACGCGATGGATCGGTTAATGGAGCGGCAATTGGTGTCCGAAGATTCGGATTTATTGCTTGGTGTGCTGGATGATTCCGGCGTCAATGTGTTGTTAAACCAGAATGTGCATGGCTTTGCCGAAGAAGATGACAAGCTGTGCGTGACTACCGATGTGGCCGCTGAATTTGATGCCGTGGTTGTTTGTTGCGGTTTTAAACCGCGCACAGAACTGGCTGCACAGGCCGGGCTTGAGATTGGGCGCGGCATTAAGGTTAACAATTATTTGCAAACATCAGATCCTGATATTTATGCCTTGGGCGATGTGGCTGAACTACCCAACGGTAAGCTTTACGCGTTTGTTTTGCCGATCCGTAGTCAGTCTTTTTGGCTGGCCGGTTTCTTGGCTGGGCAGGACAATCTCGGCTGGGCACCGCCAACATTTACAACCAAAGCCAAAGTGCATGGTTTTGATGCCGTGCATCCGTATAATCTGTGAATAGCCTTCCATATCAATCATGCCTGGCAAAGGTTAGCCTTAAAATCAGTGAAGACCAATTATTTTCCTGCCAATAACTGGGTTATCAGTAGAGGATACCGCACCTACTGGTGAGCCAGATGTTTTTTGTAAAGAAGTTTTTAGAGAGTTTGCAATAGAGGGGTGGGCATTCTTGAGCTTGGAAAGTTGGATAAGCGAATTGACAAAGTAAATAATAATCTTGCTTTGATTATTTTTTTGTATAAAACTTACAAAAATTAAACTTATTATTCATTATTGCTTTGTCATGTTATTACAATTCAGCGTCAACAATTTTCGCTCTATTAAAGATACGGTTACTTTTAGTATGAACACCGCATCAAACAAAGATAGCGAACATAGCTTTCAAGTAAGAAACACTCACTTACTTAATAGTGCGGTAATTTATGGGGCTAATGCCAGCGGTAAAAGTAATGTTTTAAAAGCAATGGGCTTTATGGGAGCCCTAGTATTAAATAAACTTAAAATTACCCAGTCGACCGATAAATTACCGCATGAGCCTTTTCGTTTAAGCACAGAAACGGAACAAGCCTCCAGCTATTTTGAAATCGTATTTTTTTTGGAGAATACTAAATATAGGTATGGTTTTGAATCCGATAGCATAACTGTGTATGCGGAATGGCTTTTTAGCGATGAAAATGGCAAAGAAGCGCGTTTGTTTGAACGAGACAGCGAACAGAATCTGCATTACGTTAATAAGCAAAAGTTTAAAGAGGGTATTGGCCTAAAAGTCCCCGATAATCACCTTTTTATTTGGAAATGCGACCAAAATGACGGTGAAATTTCAAAGAAAATTCTGCAGTGGTTTAACAATTTTAATGTTATTGATGGATTGGAAAGTGAAGGCTATTTCCATGTTGCTCTAAAACAGTTGGAAAATGCTGATGCTAAATCTCAACTGCTTAAATTGGTTAAAATTGCTGATTTAGGAATTGAGGGAATCAACATTGAGGAGAAAAAAGTCCCTCAAGATTTTATTAAAAATGCACCTATTCCTGAGGAAATAAAGCAAAAAATACTCAGCGATGGCGGCAGTTTATCGGCGATTGAATTACAATCTTTTCACAAAAAGTTTAACGCTGAAAATCAAGAAATAGGTTCTGTATTATTTGAGTTAGATGAAGATGAATCTCAAGGTACTCAAAAGTTCTTTGCGCTTTCAGCACCCATTTTGGATACTTTAAAAAAAGGTAAGGTGCTATTAATTGATGAGTTTGATGCTAGTTTGCACCCGATCTTAACCGAATGCTTTATCCAATTGTTTAATAATAAAGAATTAAATAAACATAATGCACAACTGATTTTTGTTACTCACGATATTCATTTGTTATCAGTTCCCGAACTTTTTGAACGCGATCAAATTTGGTTCACTGAAAAAAATAAATACGGTAGCACGGAGCTTTATTCGTTACTTGAATTTAGAAAAAATAATAAAGGTAAAGATGTCAGAGCAACAGATAATTTAGAAAAGCATTATTTGCAAGGGCGATTTGGTGCCGTGCCGTACATAGGTGAGTTGTAATGGCAAGAAGAATTGTAGGTGGTGCAGAAGGTCGTAAAATTACAAAAGAAGCCGAGAAAAAAGCAAATATTAAGCGAAAGCAAAACACCCGAAATGAGCGTGAGACACTCATTATTGCTTGTGAAGACAAGGTATCGGCACCTTTGTATTTCAATGCTATTTTTGACAATCTTAAAAGAAACCATGCTATTGCAACATCATCTTTAATTATCGCGGAACATAATCACACCGACCCATGCGGAGTTTTGCAGGATTTACTTAATTATTCAGGCTATCAAGATTTTGATCATCAGTGGATAGTGATTGACCGCGATGAGGAAAGAACTAATGGAGGCGGTCACACTTTAGAAAACTTTAACCAAGCCTTAGCTAAAGCAGATAGAAACAAGATTAAAGTTGCTTATGCTAATCCCTGCTTTGAAATTTGGTATCTACTGCATTTTGAATATAGAAATACCGCTATTGATAGGGAGAATCTTAACGGGATACTAGTGCGTGATTATCAATATGCAAAAAATAGATTATTCACCATCGTAATAGATCCAGATCTGCAAGAGACTGCCATCAGAAATTCAAAGCAATTAATTAAATCTTGGATTGAAATTCAAGGCAAAATAAAACCAGTAACGGACAATCCCAGCACTACCGTGCATGATTTAATTGAATTACTAAATAGTTTTAAAAAGAATCAAGCTGCGTAGATTTGGTGGCGGCTTTATGGCAGTCCACCAAAACTTATCACAATGCCCTTCTATAAGGCATGCCTTGTCATTTGACCCACACACCATGAATCCACATCGTTACTCCGACGCCGAACGTGCCGCTGTTTATCGCGCTATTTATGAACGCCGCGATATGCGTCACTTTCTGCCCGATCCGGTTGCCCCCGAACTATTGGCGAGATTGTTAGATGCCGCCCACCACGCGCCAAGTGTTGGTTTTATGCAGCCTTGGCGATTTATCCGCGTTAGCTCAATGCCGCTAAGGCAACAAATACACGCTCTGGTTGAGCAAGAACGTATTCAAACGGCTCAAGCCTTGGGCGAGCGCGAAGATGCTTTTATGAAATTAAAAGTGGAAGGTATTTTGGAGTGCGGCGAAGTGTTGGTGGCGGCGCTA
>JAUYMX010000208.1 GCA_030699345.1 Methylococcaceae bacterium | reverse complement strand
GTACTATCCGGCTGAATGCGGGGCGGCTGATATGAACCGCTTCAATTTGGCCATCCGTTTACTCTGGCGAGACGGCCGCGCCGGTGAGTTAACCATTCTGGTGCTGGCCTTAATCATCGCCGTCACCAGCTCAACCGCCATCACTTTATTCGCCGATCGCCTGCAGCGCACCATGACTAACCAAGCCGCAGAGTTTTTAGCCGCCGATTTAGTCGTGGAAAGCAGCAGTGCTATACCCGAGGCATGGCAGGCCAAGGCGTCCGAATTGCAATTGGCACAGGCGCAAACGGTCGAGTTCCCTAGCGTATTAATTGAGCATGAAGAACTGCTGTTAGCCAGCATTAAGGCGGTAACGTCCAGCTATCCCCTGCGCGGGTATTTAAAAACCACGACGGCCGATTATTCGACTGAAATTACCGTCAATAAAGGCCCGGAGCCCGGCACTGTGTGGGTGGAAAAACGCATTTTACCGGCACTTAAAATCAATATCGGCGACAAGCTGACCGTCGGCGAAAAGGCGTTAACCATCACGCAAATCATTACTTACGAGCCGGATAAACGCGGTGATTTTTACAGCTTCTCGCCGCGGGTGATGATCAATCAGGCTGATTTGCAGGCGACCGGCGTGTTGCAGCCAGGCACGCGCGTGAAAAACTTCTACCAGTACAGCGGCGAAACCGAAGCGCTAAGCCAGTTCAAACAATGGCTCAAACCTCAGGTAACACCCGCGCAACGGTTGATGGATATTCATGATGACAGGCCGGAATTAGGCTCAGCCTTAAGCCGGGCAGAACGTTACCTTGGCCTGTCCAGCATCGTGGTAATCATTATTGCCGGTGTTGCCATCGCCATGGCAACGCGGCGTTATACCGAACGCCACTTCAATACCACCGCTATCTTGCGCTGCTTGGGATGCAAGCAAAACGACATCCTCTGGCTGTATGGCGGTCAATTTGTGTTGCTGGGTTTGAGCGCCAGCGCGGTCGGCTGTTTATTGGGCTGGGGCGCACAAGAAGCTCTGTTTTATTTATTAAAAGACTTGTTGCCAAAGCAACTGGCCCAACCCGGATTACTGGCAACTTTCATCGGCTTTATTATCGGCATGGTGACATTGTTAGGCTTTGCGGTGCCACCGCTGCTGCGGCTTAAACAAGTCTCGCCGTTGCGGGTATTACGCAGAGAATTGGAGCCGTTACCGAGCAGCGCCTGGCTGATTTATGGTTTGGCCTTAGCCGTGATTAGCGGTTTGATCTGGCGCTATACCGGCGATCTTAAAATGACCGGTACCATTATCGGCGTCGGCATGGTTGCGTTGCTGGTACTGGGCGGATTGATCGCCGGTTTGTTGTTATCCTCCCGCAAACTACTGCCGCATTTAAACCTGACCTGGCGTTTTGCGCTGCAAGGCTTATCCAGAAATTACGGCGCCAGCCTCAGTCAGATTCTGGCGTTCAGCATCACCTTGGTAGCCATGGTATTAAGTTTTACCGTGCGTAATGATTTACTTACCGACTGGCAAAACCAATTGCCGCAAAATGCCCCGAACCATTTCGCGCTGAATATTTTCCCCGAGCAACAAGCGGCTTTTCATGAAGAACTGCAACAGCAGCAAATAACCGGCAGCCAGTTTTATCCGGTGGTGCGCGGTCGTTTGGTCGACATTAATAACGCGCCGGTACAGCAACGCGTCAGCAAAGATACCCAGGGTGAATATGCTACCCGCCGTGAGTTGAGCCTGACTTGGACCACCGCCCTGCCGGAAGACAACAAAATCATTGACGGTCAATGGTGGCAAGCGTCGCAAACCGGGCAAGTGTCAGTGGAAGCAAAACTCGCCGATAGCTTAAAAATCAAAGTCGGCGACCTGCTGAAATTCACGATTGGCAGTGAGCAGGTTCAAGCCACGGTAGCCAATATCAGGTCGTTGCAGTGGGATACCATGAAGCCGAATTTTTATATGATCTTTTCCCCCGGCACACTGGACGCGTATCCCGCCACTTA
>JAUYMX010000205.1 GCA_030699345.1 Methylococcaceae bacterium | reverse complement strand
CTAGAGAAGCAGCACGGGCAGTTTTTGCAAAAACTTAACGAAAGTCTCGCTGACGATCCCGAGATGATGTTGCTGCTGAAACCATTGGCCATCAAAACCAGCGCTACTAATCAGCTATTCGGCGTCATCACTGCCATTAACGCTGGCGCCGTCAATGCCGAAGTGTTTGTCGAATTAAAAGGCGGTGAAAGGATTGTTGCGTCGCAAACGTTAGCGATGCTTGACGCACTTGGACTTGTTGTCGGTGGTGATGTATTGCTGCTGATCAATGCCCCGGAAATTAGCGTCGTTACTGATCCCGAGCACTACAATTTTTCAGCCAGGAACTGTATGCCGGGTAAAGTAATTCGCGTGCAACACGATGCGGTGGAATCAGAAATTGTGATCCAGTTGAGCGGCGGTGACAATCTTGTCGCGACGATCACCCAGGCCAGTGCCGAAGCACTGGAATTAAGCCCTGACGTTTCAGCCTATGCCGTTTTTAAAAGCAATGCGGTGATAATTGCCGCAATATCCAAGACCGCCGTTTAGCTACTGTGAAAATAAAAGAAATCTCTGTTTAAGGGGGTATTGGAAACATAAGCTTAGCGATGCTTCTTAGTGACTACGACTACCAGTCATATCTTACGAGGCAGTGGGTCCGCCATCCTTTTTCGACTCATCTTTTTTGACGCGGAGCTTGCTGCCATCGACATCCATGCCATTGAGAATCTTGATGGCGGCCTTGGCTTCACCTGGCTTGGGCATTTCAACAAAGCCAAAACCTTTAGAGCTGCCGGTGTCTTTATCTATGACCAGTGTGCAGGACTGCACTGTGCCGTGTTCTTGGAACATCGCCCGTAACTCTGCTTCGGTTATGTTGCGGGCGAGA
Source organism: Methylococcaceae bacterium (assembly GCA_030699345.1). GTDB lineage: Bacteria > Pseudomonadota > Gammaproteobacteria > Methylococcales > Methylomonadaceae > JABFRC01. The sequence goes on along the minus strand of JAUYMX010000205.1, from coordinate 8,880 downwards.
TTGCGTATCAATAGTTTCATGGGTTCTGTCGCTAATTAGTAAGGGCCGAAACTATACAGCTTCTTAATCAATCATTCACTGCTAAAAATAAATACTTTATATCCTGCTGGAATTGTCGGTAATCGTTATCGCCGGGATGCACTCCAACAATCCCCTACCGACAAATTCATGACTTAAATTGCAAGCTGAGTAATTTTAATCCTTGGAGTCTTTCTTGGATTTTTTAACGGCTTTCTTTTCTTTTGGACTCAACGCTGGTTTTTTCTTGGTTTCTTTGTTGCTTTTTTGTTCTTTGCTCATGGTTTCACTCCAATTTATTGATGGGATTTTGTTTAAATACATGGAAATGATGCCTGTAAACCAGTGAACATCAACGAATTGGCAATTCGATTTTAAACTTATACTCCTTTTCATCAGCACTGATTGAAGTTGTTTCACTATCGCCCGCTATGTGCCGCCATAGCTGCTGGTCAAATACAAAACTGGTTCGACTAGCTTTTATAAATGCACCTGATTAGTGCGCACACTTTTAGGCTTTGCGCCAATTAGGTGCAGCATGTCAGGATCACCGAAAAACCTCCCCCCTTTTGCCAACAATCTCTTGAACAACACGCTTGGCACAGCTTCTGCTAAACATTTAGATGTTTACTCACAAACCTTTTACACAGTGATGTCGCCAACAAATAATTTGCCGGAAAAAGTTTCACTCAATCTAGGTTTTATACCGTTGACCGATTGCGCACCCTTGGTAATTGCCAAAGAAAAAGGCTTTTTCCACGCGGAAGGCTTGTCGGTAAGCTTAAGCCGCGAGTCATCATGGGCGAATATTCGCGATAAAGTCGCCGCGGGCGTATTGGATGGCGGGCACATGCTGGCACCGATGCCGATTGCCGCCAGCTTAAATCTGGATGGCTTGAATACCCCAATGTTAACTGCCTTATCACTTGGCCTAGGTGGTAATGCCATTACTGTATCGCATGCGTTGCATCAACAATTACTGGCATTGGATGCGCAGGTTGCCGACCCTTACCATTCGGTGCAGGCATTAAAAACGCTGATTTCACAACAGCAACGCGCCGGCCTGCCGCCGCTGACCTTTGCGCACGTATTTCCGTTTTCTTGTCATAACTATTTATTGCGCTATTGGCTGGCCAGTGCCGGTATTGATCCTGACAAAGACGTGCGACTGGTGGTTATTCCGCCGCCGTTAATGGTATCAGCCCTTGCCTCCGGGCAAATCGACGGCTTTTGTGTGGGTGAGCCCTGGAACAGCCAAGCTATTGCCCAAGGCATAGGCGCTGCCGTTACCAGCACGGTCGATATTTGGCATAACAGCCCTGAAAAAGTGCTGGGCGTGACTTGCGCCTGGGCCGAGCAATATCCCAACACTCACCAAGCATTGCTGCGTGCACTGCTCAAGAGCGCACAATGGCTGGAACTTAGTGAGCACCGTGCCGAAGCCTGTGCCATTTTGACCGCTGAAGAGTATGTGCCGGTAGCTATCCAGGATTTGCGGGTGTTTGAACGTGGTGAATTTCAATATTCTACCGATAGACCGGCCTTACAAGTGCCCGACTTCAATGTCTTTTACCGTTATGCAGCAACGTTTCCGTGGGTATCGCATGCGGAATGGTTAATCAGCCAAATGCAGCGTTGGGGACATATTCCGCCCTCTATCAATGCACAGGAAGTAGCCGCCAAGGTTTATCGCCCGGATTTATATCGCCAGGCCGCTCAAGCACTCGAACTTCCCAGCCCGTTAATCGATCGAAAAAATGAAGGTAGCCATAACAATGCCTGGCTCGCCACCAGCGACTCGGTTGACATTGCCATGGGGCGTGATTGTTTTTTTGACCAAGTTAACGTTGAACCTAGGTACACCGATGCCTAAATTAAACATTCTATTGGTTGATAACGATCCTGGGCGCAGCGCCATCGTCAAGCAGGCATTGGAAGATGCGGGTCACAACGTTATTGCTAAACTGAATGACGACGCTAACCTCAGTAAAAATGTCTTGGCGCTACAACCGGACATTATCATTATTGATATGGATGCACCGGGCCGCGATACCTTGGAGCAAATGCGTGAAATTAATCGCGACCAAGCCAGGCCGATTATTTTATTTTCTGCGCCGAATGATCAGCGCTTTATGCAAGAGGCTATACGGGCTGGCGTCAGCGCTTACATGCTTGATGGCCTGAACCAAACCCAGATCATGCCGATTGTGGAAGTGGCCATCGCTCGCTTTCGCGAGTTTCAAGCATTGCGTAAAGAATTGGACGATACCAAATCTAAACTGGCCGACCGGAAAATCATCGAAAAAGCCAAAGGCCTGATTATGGCGCGTAAAGGACTGGACGAAGATGGCGCGTACCAATTACTACGCAAAAACGCCATGAGCCAGAATAAACGACTGATTGATATGGCGCGGATACTGGTATCGGTTGAGGATTTACTGGGGTAGGAAGCAAGTTGTGTGTAACTATTCAGCCATCAGTTGGTTGCTGAGAAAGCATCCTGTGGGAGCGGCGCCTACGTGTCGCGACCGAAGGCTTCGTCGCTCCCACCCGGTAATTCCACATTGATTGAGCTACGACTGAATAGTTACGATTGTGATTACTCTGTAACGGCCGTCAACACTTCCCATTCCGACAAAATAGCCAAGGCCTCTGCCCTTGAATTGCCACAAACATCCAAAGTTGCTTTAAAGCCTTCACAAACCCGAGGACGTTCAGGCGACAAGAAAATCGCGCATTTATTTTCATCATCCAAATGCAGGCAGCGCACTGCTGCCGGTTTACCTAATGGGTGTAACGGCATCGCTGAAGATATAGATGGCGCAATGCAACAAGCGCCACAGCCGATTCGACACTGCATCAAAGACTCATTTAGCTTACTAGAACAATTAAAACGTCAGGCACAGGTATCTATGCAATACGTTTTAAACCTGTAAAAGGATTGTAAAAGGTTGCATCGACAGCAACCAGCTTGGCTTCAGCGTGTTGGTCTTCGAGAATCTTTTTAATCTGTTGTTCCGAGGTTGTTGTTGCATAAATCAAAATCAAATACCTACCAGACTCTAGGTCATCATGAAACAAGGCGATTTTTTTATTCTCGGAAGCGATGCCGGTCAATCCACCTTCCCAAGCCCCAAATGCAATCAAACCAACGATAATAGCCACATAAACAAGGCTCGGCAGCCCCTGCCCAAATAGCTCAGTTACATTTAAAAGGATCGCAGCAAGCAAACCAATTATTAAGCCGCCAAAAGCACCGACAATGCCAAAGCGCAAAATATCGAGCTGTTCCAAATAATTACTGCTGTGAATTTTAAATTTTTTGAGCCCCGCTTCGTCTTTGCTCAGGACATGAATAAACCAATCATCAACGCCCGCCCCATGTAAGTCATCAGAGATTTTATGAGTGCTATCCAATGTAGATGTGAGGTAATAAAGACATTTCATCGTAAATCTCCACGCTATGGGTTTAGGAAAATCAACTATTTAAAATCATTTAAGGATTGCCACAAACCTATTATGCAGCAGATGATTACATTTTTTATAGTGTGTGCTCACTAATAAAATCAGCGATGTCTTCTCTGGCAATGCTGGATAACTGTTTGCGTTTTAGCGTGCCGCGCAGATCTTGCAAAATCGTTTTGGTGCGCTTTGAACCATAAGGTTCACGATTAATATAAATATCCAACGTCATTAACGCCGCATCACGCAGCTCATAATTATTGGCGCTGGCGGCAACAATTAACGCAGACACGGTGGCTTTATTCGGATGACGCACTGACGATAACGCATCCGCTGCACTAATACGTATTTCTTCGTTATTGTTAGCTTGCATTGTTGATACCAGCAACTGCTCGGATGCCTTGGTTGGATAAGCAGCCAATTGGTCGATCGCATCAACGCGTGTACCGATGTCGGCGCTTTTTAACTCCTTTTGGGCGGATCGTATTTGTCGTTCAACAATCGGCTCGGCTTCCATTTCCGCTTCGGGTTCTTTTTTGGCATTCAATCCAGACGAAAGTGCTTGTAAATTTGGCTGCGGGGCGGGTGTATCCAATTGTTTAGGTGGCGCCTCTGGAGCCAGCTGCTTAGGAATTTCAGCAACTGGCGGCACAAGTTCGGGGGGAATTGGTTTGGAAAAATAGCCCGAAAGATACAAATGCGAGGCGATGATCGCAGTAACTAAGAACAGACAAATACCGGTAAAAATTTTCATGACATGCCCCAGAAGCGATAAAGCGGGCAACGTGTACCCGCTTTATCCGCAGAAATACTTTAAAATTATGGCGCTTGCAATATGCCGACGTTAACACCCGTTGCCGTGTTCGGAGCATACGGATGTGCCCAGGCATTCCAATACTCGCCTGCGGTTGTACTTTCCAAAATCAACTCGTCGCCTTTAACAGCGCCGACAATCGGCGTTTGCGCTACACCGGCTGCATCCAAATTGACGGTGGTGATACCTGCTGTTCCTGCTGCAGGGTGTCTGCCCAACGCCTCACGTACACGCCAGGCAAAAGCGTGATCTGCAACTGAAGTGTCGCCGGATACACCGATGGCACCCACTTTTTTACCACCGGCATACAACGCCAAGCCGCCACCAAACACATTGACGCCGCCAATACGTTTGCCTTTCAACGAATCTTCAGCAGTGCCATATTTCCTCGGGCTGCCGGCGTAAGCAGAACTCGCGTCCACAGGATTACTCTCTTGCAAGCCAAACAGACTGCCGCCCGGTTGAGTAGCGCGATACAGGTTAGCTGTCGAAATTGCGTAACCATCAAGACTGAACGCGTTTGCAGTGTTCGCTTTTTGTGCGGAAATTAACCGGCTGCCCAGCCATTCGTTATTACCGGCATTTTCACCGGTGGTTCCGTTAGTAACTACTTCAACAACTTTTCCGGTTTTATCAACCAAGGTCACCCAAAATTTGAGCCCGTAACCGCCGTGTAAATTATCAGTGGTGGCTTGCGTGACGGCTTGAATAAGTTGTTGGCGGCTAACGCCAGTGGAATTGGCAATTTCTCTGTCATTATCTCTGTCTGCAAATGCTGATTGAGCGCTAATAGCTATTGCTAGCGTGCCCAAAAATAGAGATAGGGAATGTTTTATTTTCATGAAATATTTCCTTAAAGCTCAATAAAAATACTGGTTGAATCCGCAGCCTAGCGATAATAAGCGGCTAGTAAGCGAACAGGCCGGATGGCCTGTGGGCTATGGTATTACAAGAATCACCAGAGTCAACACCCCAGTTCAACGCTACGACACCAGCAAGCGATGTCGTTAAGCCCTTTTCTTCAGAGGGCGAAGATTTGTATAAGGACTGTAACCATAAACTCGATCTACAGCACTATTCTGGTGCAAAAATATCAAAAATTGCACATTTGTGATGCAGCAGCTCACTATTTTCAGCCAAATCCAAAAACACAATAAAATCACAACCTATTGTTTTTAATAAATTAATTTTTAAAAAAGCCTTAAAAATAAATCTGGCATATCGTTTGCTTTAGATAAACTGAGAACTCCAACGGCGGAGTAAATTACCTCTTGGTTCACTGAACCTTATGACAACGGCGTCAACCAAACGAAATGTCTTCGGCATTTTGTTCAGTTGACGCCTTTTTTTTGACCTTTTTTAATACTTGACGGAGTAACCATGAACTTAACCAGCCTGGTGACTATAAAAAAACTAGCAACAGCGCTTTGCACCATAGCCGCTGTATCGTCTTTAACCTTGTCGGCTAATGTTTACGCCGCCGAAAAACTTGAAAAAGAAAGCCTGAAATTAGGCTTTATCAAACTGACCGACATGGCGCCGCTGGCAGTAGCGTTGGAAAAAGGCTATTTCGAGGACGAAGGTTTGTCTGTGCAACTGGAAGCGCAAGCCAACTGGAAAGTGTTGTTGGACCGCGTTATCAGCGGTGAACTGGACGGTGCGCACATGCTCGCCACCCTGCCCTTTGGCACCGCCATCGGCTACGGCACCAAAGCCGATATTGTCAGCGCCTTTACTCTGACCTTAAACGGCGATGCGATCACGGTATCCAACGATGTCTGGAAACAAATGAAACCGCAGATTCCGGTCAAGGACGGCAAGCCGGTACATCCTATTAAAGCAGACACCTTAAAACCGGTACTGGAAAAATACAAAGCAGCAGGCAAGCCATTCAATATGGCGATGACCTTTCCGGTCGGTACCCACAATATGAAATTGCGCTACTGGCTGGCGGCTGGCGGAATCAAACCCGGATTTTACGCACCACCTGAAGATACCTCCGGCCAGATTGATGCCGAAGCCATGCTGTCCGTGACGCCGCCGCCGCAAATGCCCGCCACTATGGATTCAGGCACGATTGTCGGCTATTGCGTCGGCGAGCCGTGGAATCAACAAGCGGTGTTCAAAGGCATCGGTGTACCGGTCATCAGCGATTACGAATTGATGAAAAACAGCGCCGAAAAAATCTTTGGCGTGAACAAAGAATGGGCAGATAAAAACCCCAATACCCATAAAGCGGTGATCAAAGCCTTGATTCGCGCCTCAATGTGGCTGGATGCAGAGAACAACAAAAATCGTAATGAAGGCGTGGAAATGTTGTCGCAAAAACAATATGTCGGCGCCGATTACGAAGTGCTCGCCAACAGCATGACCGGCTCGTTCGAATATGAAAAAGGCGATAAACGGCCGCTGGCTGATTTCAACGTGTTCTTCCGTCATAACGGTTCTTACCCTTATTACAGCGATGCCATCTGGAGCCTGACGCAAATGCGCCGCTGGGGACAAATCAACGAATACAAACCCGACGCCTGGTACCTGGAAACTGCCAAAAAAGTCTATCGCCCCGATGTTTATATGGCTGCTGCTAAGGCCTTGATTGCCGATGGCAAAGCCAAAGCCGGCGATTTCCCAGCGGATAGTGAAACAGGCATTAAACCGGCCAGCGCCGAGTTTATCGACGGCGTTAGCTTCGATGCCAGCAAACCTAATGACTATCTAGCTAAATTCGCTATCGGTCTTAAGGGTAAGCAAAAAGTGGTCGGCGGCAAGGTGGTTGAATAGTCTCGTAGGGTGGGCAGGCTTTTTTTGCCCACCGTTAATCATGTAACAAGGTGGGCAGAACAGCATTGCCCACCCTACAGAATGAAAAAACTTAAGGTGATCAAAATGACTAACAAACTGATCAAATTTTTAAACGTAACCGGCCTGACCTGGTTTGTACCCTTAGTAAAAATTGCGGCGGGAGAAAACCCGGTTCTGCAAATCCGCCAGCTGCTGATGATTATTGGCGTACCGGTTATCGCCTTCATGATATTTCTGGGCCTGTGGAGTGTTTCGGCGTCTAAGGTCAACACCAGCTTGGGCGCGATTCCCGGCCCTATTGCGGTTTGGCATGAGGCTGGCGGCTTATTAGATGAGCATTACGCCGAGCGCGCTAAAGAAGATGCTTATTATCAGCGCCAGCAACAACGTAATGCTGAAAAAACCGCCGCAGATCCGGCCGCTGAAACCAAAGTTCGTCCTTACAACGGCCAAGCCACTTACCTGGATAAAATCTTCACCAGCCTTTACACCGTCTTTGCAGGCTTTGTGATTGCGACCGTTATCGCCGTGCCGCTGGGTTTATTGTGCGGTATGAGCCCGGTATTCAACATTGCATTTAATCCGCTGATTCAAATCTTTAAACCAGTGTCGCCGCTGGCGTGGCTGCCGATCGTAACGCTGGTGGTCAGCGCAGTGTACGTCACCACCGATGACTCCTGGTTTGAAAAATCGTTCCTGACCTCAGCCATTACCGTCACCTTATGCTCATTGTGGCCGACCTTAATCAATACCGCCGTCGGGGTGTCATCGGTTGATAAAGACTTGGTCAATGTCGGCAAAGTGCTGCGCCTTAGCTGGAGCACGCAAATCAAGAAAATCATTATTCCTTCGTCCCTGCCTTACATCTTCACCGGCATGCGACTGTCATTAGGTGTGGGCTGGATGGTGTTGATTGCCGCGGAAATGCTGGCACAAAACCCTGGGCTGGGAAAATTCGTCTGGGATGAATTCCAAAACGGCAGCTCCAACTCCTTGGCCAGAATCATGGTGGCCGTGTTCACCATCGGCCTGATCGGTTTTGCTATGGATCGCATCATGCAGTCGTTCCAAAAGGTTTTCTCGTTCGGTAAGACGATTTAAACAGGAGCCGGTAATGACTCAATTAATGATTAAACAGGTAGTTAACATGTCCACGACCTCAACGACATTGTCACCCTCTAACGATGCCTTTTTGCCGCTGCTGGAATTAAAAGCCGTCAGTAAATCTTATGGCGAAGGCAAAGAGAAGGCTTCGATTCTCAGCAATATCAACCTGTCTATCAAACAAGGCGAGTTTATCGCGATTGTCGGTTTTTCCGGCAGTGGCAAAACCACGCTGGTATCCACTATTGCAGGACTGATACAGGCCGACAGCGGTGCGGTGCTAAAACAAGGCGAGCCCATCACCAGCCCCGGCCCCGATCGCGGCGTCGTGTTTCAAAATTATTCATTGATGCCGTGGCTGACTGTATTTCAAAACGTTGCGTTGGCAGTGGATCAAATCTTCAAAGATTGGACTGCCGAACAACGCAAGGCTCACACCGAAAAATATGTGCGCATGGTGAACTTGGGCAACGCGATGAACAAAAAACCCGCCGAACTTTCCGGCGGCATGCGGCAACGGGTTAACGTCGCCAGAGCCTTGGCGGCCAATCCGGACATTCTGTTATTGGATGAACCCTTAAGTGCTCTGGATGCGTTAACGCGCGGCAATCTGCAAGATGAGATTTTAAGAATCTGGGAGCAGGAATAGAAAACCGTCATCCTGATTACCAATGATGTCG
>JAUYMX010000201.1 GCA_030699345.1 Methylococcaceae bacterium | reverse complement strand
AAAGTGTCCAGCGGGAGTGTCTTGTGGGAGCGACGCCCACGTCGCGACCGATGGCTTCAAATCGCGACGAGGGCGTCGCTCCCACCCGGCAATGCGTTATCGCTCCTGCCTTCCAAAGAAACTCGCTGAATAGTTACAAATTATGAAAAGCTTGGGATTTACCGTCGCCACATCTGAAGGTCACTTTTTATCTCGGTATGGAATCAAAAAAGAATCAGAAAGGCTGATTCTCGATGCCGGTTTTAAAAAAGGTATTTTAAACAGCGTTTCAGCCAAAAAACTGGCCGATGCCGCTGAGACTAAAAAAACGCTTCAATCCTATCATCCTGATATTAAGTTTTGGGTGGTGCAGTTTTTTAAAGACAAGGGGCAGTTTTACTTTAAATCTGCAACAGGTGAAAACCCACCTTGGTTTCAAACGCAACATGACCGTTTTAGCGGTCTTTATCAGGAGCCTCAATAATGTCCTCAAACAATTTTCAATTAAAAGCAGTGCTGATAGCGGTTGATCGAATTTCTCCAGCCTTAAAGGGTGTTGGCAAGAATATCGAAATTTTTAAACGGCAACTTCGGTCAACAGGCGTAGGTCGTGGCGCCCTACCACTGGCGGCGGGGTTTACTGCTGCGCTGGCAGTTCCGGCCAAAGCGTTTGCTGACATGGAGAGCGCTGGTGTTCAGCTAAAAAATACCTTGATGACCAGTGACGGCTTATCGTATGGCTTCAAAGAGCTGAGTAATATCGCTACAGACCTGGGTAATCGTCTACCAGGCACAACGGCAGATTTTGATAATATGGCCACTGTAATGAAGGCCAACAGCATGAATACCGATACTCTGATTAATGGTGGCTTAAAAGCCGCTGCATACCTTGGCGTCGCCACTAAAGACCTCGGCGAAACCTATGCAACGGCCGCTGAGGGTATTGCTAAAACCTCGAATGTGTTTGGTGTCGCCGATAAAGATTTTATTAGCCTGGCAGACTCTATGCAGCGAGCAGTAAACGTCGGCGTTAAAATCCCTGATTTCACCTCGGCAATGTCAAAGGCTGGCGGCCCCCTTAAAGCACTTCGTGTGCAAGGGATAGGTGCCGTTAATGCTATGGCTCCACTTATTGCATTGTTGACGCAGGCCGGAGTTGACCCTAATGAGGCCGGTACCGGTATTCGGACATTAATATCGACGGCGGCATCGGCTGGGAAGTTTACGTCAATTAAAAACTTGATTGGTGATCTTGAGAGAATGAACAAGCTTAATCCAGCCAAGCTTATTGCTACCTTCGAAACCTTGTTCGGCAAAGAGCACGCCTCAAAGGCCATGATTATTGCTAGCGGCGGTTATGCTGAGATGGTCGGTAAATTCAAGCAGCAGGCCGATATTGAAATGAGGGTGGCCCAGTCTTTAGGCACTTTAACAAACATTTTTGACTCGGCGGCGGGTGCCTTCCAGGGCACTATGGCCGTATTCGCCGGTACCTATGCGCCGCAGCTCAAGGCTATTTTAGACTCTATTAATAACATGACGGTTAGCTTGGCTAACTTCATAACCCAAAACGGCCCTTTTATCAAAGCAGCCATTGCACTTGCGGGTGGCGTGGTATTGATGAAAGTGGGCATGTTGGCTTTAACCAAGGCCGTCGGCTTTGCCAGTACCGCGATGAAAATACTTAACGGCACCATGAAGTTAAATCCTTGGATGTTGTTAATTCAAGGATTGCTTATTGCCGCCCCGCTTATCTATGAGAATTGGGATAAAATCACCGGCCACATAAAATCCAGCTTCGAGGCGTCTATTAACTGGATTACTGACAAATTTAATGCCTTTATCAACCTTTTTAAAACTAGCTTAGAGTCGATAAAGAATCTTGCGCCCAGCCTGAGCGGGTTTTTTGATGAAGCCGACAAAACCCAAGCCAACGGCATGAGACCGCCCGGCTTCCAAAAGCAAAGCAGTATACTCAGTCGTGATCGGGGCAGTGTTGATGTAAAAGTGAGCTTCGACAACTCGCCTGCAGGTATGCGAGTGGCGCCGGCACAAACGCGCGGGCCTGTGCGAGCTTCGCAAAACGTAGGTTATCGCACAATTGGCGGGCCGTTGGTGGCTT
>JAUYMX010000436.1 GCA_030699345.1 Methylococcaceae bacterium | reverse complement strand
AGCGCGTGCAACAGTTTCATCTGGCCGGGCATCTAAATCTGGGCAACATTATTATCGACAGCCACGGCGATACGGTGATTGATCCGGTGTGGTCGCTTTATGAAGCGGCGCTGCGTCGATTCGGGCCGGTCTCTACGATGATCGAGCGTGACGACAATATTCCGCCTTTTGCAGAATTATTGGCGGAGCTGGAGATGGCTCGGCAAATTGCCGGCTCTTTGGAGTTAGCCGCATGACCACCCCTATTTTCACATTGGCGGACCTGCAACAGGCCTTTCAAACAGCCGTGCTGCATTTGCAGGACACGGCCCCCGATTTTATCGTTGCTACCGACCAGGCCTCATCCACAGAACGCTTTACGGTCTATACCGAAGCCTATCGCCTGCGCTTGATCGAAGCCTTAAGTGCCGATTATTCAGGCTTGAAGAACCTATTGGGTGCCGAGGGTTTTGATGCTATGGGCCGGGCCTATATCGATGCATCGCCTTCTGATCAATTTTCCATCCGCTGGTTTGGTCGTCATCTGCCGCATTTTCTGGCGGAAACATCGCTCTATACCGAGCAAGCCGGAATAGCCGAACTGGCGAACTTCGAATGGGCACTTAGCGAGGCATTCGATGCGCCTGATAGCACGGTGATTGATTACAGCTGTTTGGCTGCAATAGTGCCGACGCATTGGCCGTCTCTAAGGCTAAAGTTGCATCCTTCCTTACGGCGTATTGATTTGAACTACAACGCACCGCAAGTCTGGCAGGCATCGAATCAGCAAGAATATCTACCTGTTTTTATAAACAATACCGAACCGCAAGCCTGGCTGATCTGGCGGCAACAGCTCAAACTGTTATTTAGATCTTTATCAGTTCAGGAGGCGTTTGCCATTGACGCATTTTTACAAGGGCAATGTTTTGCGGAAGTCTGTGCCGGATTAGCTGAATGGCTGGATGAAGAGCAAGTGGTGTTGAATGCTGCCGGGTTTTTACAAACATGGCTCAGTGAAGGCTGGATTGCTGATGTTGGAGTTACTACGATCGATTAAAACGTTTTTTAGACGAGAGGGCCATTTTTATAGCCTTATCGTATGTGCATAAAGTAAATCAACTTTTTCAATTCTTCTTTACTCCAAATTACACCGCAGCAGGTTCGAATTTGACTCAAATTACCCGATCCCCTTCCGTGATCCGTATTGCTTTAGCTAGTTTTATCGGTACCGCTATCGAGTTCTACGATTTTTATATCTACGGTATGGCCGCGGCGTTGGTGATTGGGCCGGTATTTTTTCCCGGTGGTAACCCGACCACGCAGGCATTGAGTAGCTTTCTTACCTTTGCAGTGGCGTTTCTAACACGGCCATTGGGTGCGATGCTGTTCGGGCATTTTGGCGATCGCATTGGGCGCAAAACCACCTTAGTCACGTCGTTGCTGGTGATGGGCATCTCCACCACTTTAATTGGTGTGTTGCCTGGTTATGATGCAATTGGTGCCTGGGCGCCAGCCTTATTGTGCCTGTTGCGTTTTGGACAGGGCATCGGTTTGGGCGGCGAATGGGGCGGCGCGGCATTGCTGGCAACCGAGAACGCACCGGCTGGCAAACGCGGTTGGTACGGCATGTTCCCGCAGTTAGGGCCGCCGGTGGGTTTTTTATTAGCGACCGGCAGTTTTCTGTTGCTTGCGAATTTTTTGACTGAACAAGAATTTAAAGAGTGGGGCTGGCGCCTGCCGTTTCTGGCTAGCTCGGTGCTGGTCATGATCGGTTTGTATGTGCGCCTAGCCCTGGCAGAAACTGCGGTATTCGCCAAAGTCTTAGAACAGCATAAGCAGGTTGGGATGCCGCTTAAGGCAATAGTGTCAGCGCATGTCGCCCCGCTTATGTTAGGCTCGCTGGCGATGGTCGTTTGTTATGCCTTGTTCTATATCTCAACGGTGTTCTCATTAAGCTATGGCACTACGACGCTACATATCCCACGACAGCAATTTCTCGGCATGTTGTGCATTGCAGTCGTGTTTATGGCTATTGCCACGCCGTTATCGGCCTGGGCAGGTGATCGATTCGGAAGGCGACCTGTGTTGCTTATTGCCGGCAGCGCGGCATTGTTATCAGGTTTTCTATTAAAACCTATGTTGGAAAGCGGCTCACCAGTGATCATTACTGCGTTCTTGTCACTGGAATTATTACTCATGGGCGCCACTTTTGCGCCGATGGGCGCCTTGTTGCCTGAGTTGTTTCCTTCTGAGTTGCGTTATACCGGTGCCGGCACTGCCTACAACTTGGGTGGCATTCTCGGCGCTTCTTTTGCCCCTTATATAGCGCAGCGGTTAGTGGTTGAAGGCGGACTGGCCTGGGTTGGCGGCTATGTCTCATTGGCAGCGGCTATCAGCTTGGTTGCGGTATGGTTGATGAGAGAAACGCATCAAAATCAGTGGCTATAAATTGAATAATTTTCCAGTAAGACGGTCGGTTTTTAAGATTATGTTGAGGCGAGCTGGACAGGGCCTTTTTCTAAAGTAAGCTGCTTGATAATTCTATTTGTTGGTTTTGGCTTGGTCGCCAAGTCGATAATGCTTATTTTTGGTAACTACTTAGGAGTGAATTATGGGGCCGTATTATCGAGGAACATCACAAGGTATGGGCGCGTTTTTTGATACGTTTTATGAACATCCAATTTTAATGTTGCTTCTAGTGGTGGCTGCAGTCGGCGCTGCTGTTTATATTTGGCGCAAAAAGACTTCAGATGATTAAATTGGCTAGATTGATGTGTAAAGCAAAGGCTTGTTGAATGAGTAAAAAAAAGTTGGTTGTCGCCATTTCATCCAGAGCCTTGTTTGATTTGGATGAATCCCATGCGATTTTTGAAACGCAAGGCAAGGAAGCGTTTTGCCGTTATCAAATTGAGCACGAAGATGAATTGTTAACCCCCGGTTATGGCTTTACCTTGGTTAAAAAGTTTTTAGCACTAAATGATTTAAATCCAGAAGATCCGCTGGTGGAAATTATTTTGCTGTCGCAAAACAGTGCCGATACCGGTCTGAGAATATTTAATTCCATTGCCCATCATCAACTAAATATCATTCGAGCGGCTTTTACCAGTGGCGTGTCGCCATATAGCTACATTCCCGCATTTGGCGCGCATCTATTTTTATCAACCAATGCCGATGATGTCGCCAAGGCGCTGCAGGCCGGGTTTGCAGCGGCAACTATTCTGTGTGGGCCGCAGGCAGCGAGTCATTCCGATCAATTACGCATTGCTTTTGATGGTGACTCGGTACTTTTTTCTGATGACTCGGAGAAAATCTATCAGCAGCGAGGTTTGGAGGCATTTACTGAAAATGAGCGTAATGAAGCTAAAAAGCCGTTGCCGGGTGGGCCGTTTAAGGATTTTTTGAGCGCTTTGCATCATATTCAGACGCAGAGCGGCTCGAAAATTTCGCCTATTAGAACCGCTCTGGTTACTGCTCGCGCGGCTCCTGCGCATGAGCGAGTAGTGCGTACATTACGTGCTTGGGGTATCCGTATTGATGAAGCGCTGTTTTTGGGCGGCATGCCGAAAGGTGAGTTTCTTAAAGCGTTTGGTGCCGATATTTTCTTTGACGATCAACAAGGCCACTGTGAATCTGCCGCTCAGCATGTGGCAGCCGCGCATGTGCCACACGGCATTACCAATCTGAAAAACTTATAAAACGATTTGTTTAGAGTTTTGCCCCGCTACTTCTTTAACTAATTTGGGCACCAGATAACCAGGCAGGGTAGCTTGAACCTCTTTGATAAGCTCCACAGCCTGCGTTTCCGTGACTTCAAAATGTCCTGTCCCGGCCGCTTTATCCAGCAGATGCAAGTAGTACGGAATAACTCCGTGGTGAAATAATTTTTCACTCAAGGCGCATAAGATATCGACTCGATCATTCACGCCTTTCAATAATACGGATTGATTAAATAAAGTAATGCCGTGGGCTTTTAAGATATTAAAAGCGCTAATGACTCGATTGTTGATTTCATCGGCATGATTGCAGTGAACGACAATGACGATCTGTTTTGAGCTTTTCTGTAATGTTTTGATAAATTCATCAGTGATGCGTGCGGGTAAAACAATGGGCAAGCGGCTATGAATTCTAATGCGTTTTATATGTTCAATATCGTCTAACTGCTCCAGCAGTTTGGCCAGGCGAGCGTCGTTTAACAGCAGGGGATCGCCGCCGCTTAATATGACTTCGGAGAGGCTACGGTCTTGTCGAATGTAATTGATAGCAGCCAGTTCACTTTGCTTGCTAAGTTGCAGTTCTGCATAAGGGAAGTTCCGGCGAAAGCAATAGCGGCAGTTAATGGCGCAGCTACCGGTGTTAATCAATAAAACCCGGCCATGGTACTTATGTATTACACCGGTTTGGGCGGTAGCTTTAAGATCGCCTACCGGGTCGTTGTTAAAACCCGGGTAGGCGATAAGTTCTTCTTGTGTCGGAAGCACTTGTTTCAATAAGGGATCATCAGGATTGCCCTTTTCCATACAGGCGGCAAAGCTCAAAGGCACCCGAATAGGAAAGTTTGTGGCTGCAACATTTGATACCGGTAACGCATCAATGGGTAGGTGTAGGTAATGGCACAAGTCTTCAATACTATTAAAGGCTTCGCTAAGCTGTTGCTGCCAATTTTTATTGAAATGCCGAGCTTCGGCGTGTTGGTCTGACATGATTTAGGGTATTTATGGTTTGTATCGATTAAGGCCTCCATTATAATGGCGCGCTTTTACATTGTTTGTCACCTTGAGGATAAAATGGCTATTTATAGTAC
>JAUYMX010000183.1 GCA_030699345.1 Methylococcaceae bacterium | reverse complement strand
AAGTTGTCTTCATTGTCGGGGTTAGCTACTTTGAACAAGCGGTTGTATAAACGTATTTCAGCAGGTTTTGAATGCTGTTCTGATACCCAATGAATAACGCCTTTAACTTTACGGCCTTCTGGATTCTTGCCCAGCGTGTCGGGATCAATACTGCAACGCAATTCGATGATATTACCGGCATCATCTTTGATAACGCTGTTGCACTTAATCACGTAAGCACCACGCAGACGGACTTCGCCGCCTTCGATCAGTCGTTTGTATTTGGGTGGCGGAACTTCGGCAAAATCATCGCGTTCAATCAAAATCACTTTAGCAAAAGGCACTTGGCGCTTGCCTAGTTCAGGCTTTTGCGGGTGGTTGCTGACTTCGAGCTGTTCCACCTGATCTTCCGGGTAATTGTCGAAGACGACGCGCAACGGTTGCAACACCGCCATGGCGCGCAGGGCGTTTTCGTTTAAATCTTCACGAATGCAGTATTCCAGCACGCCCATCTCAATCCATGAGTTTTGCTTGGTAATACCGATGCGTTCGCAAAAATCACGGATGGCTTTGGGGGTAAATCCGGCACGGCGTAAACCGGCAATCGTCGGCATGCGTGGATCATCCCAGCCATTGACGTGTTTTTCAGTGACCAGTTGATTGAGTTTACGTTTGCTGACGATGGTGTATTCCAGCTGCAAGCGGGCAAATTCGATTTGCTGCGGATGGGCTGGTGTTTGCAATTGGTCCAACACCCAATCGTAAAGCGGACGATGGTCTTCAAATTCCAGCGTACATAGCGAATGAGTGATGCCTTCGATCGCGTCGGAAATGCAATGGGTATAGTCGTACATCGGGTAAATGCACCAAGCATCGCCGGTGCGTTGGTGATGCACTCTGCGGATGCGGTAGATAGCTGGGTCGCGCAGGTTGATATTGGGTGAGGCCATGTCGATTTTGGCGCGCAGCACGTATTGGCCATCAGCAAATTCACCGGCGCGCATACGCTTAAATAAATCCAGGTTTTCGGCAATTGAGCGACTTCTGTCCGGGCTTTCTTTGCCGGGCTCGGTCAATGTGCCGCGATAAGCGCGGATTTCTTCAGCCGATAAGCTGTCGACATAAGCTTGGCCTTGTTC
>JAUYMX010000174.1 GCA_030699345.1 Methylococcaceae bacterium | reverse complement strand
CATGGCTTGCTCGGCCATCCAGACAATATGAGCTTTGAACTTGTCGGCTATGGTTGCGCTGATTTGTTCTTTACCTACCAACACATCGCCACGACTAACATCAATCTCATCTGCCAACGTTAAAGTAACAGCCATCGGCGCGAAGGCCTGTTCTAGCTCGCCGTCATAAGTAACAATGGCTTTAATGGTGCTGCTTTTACCGGAGGGTAACGCAGTTACTTGATCGCCTTTACGAAAAATCCCCGAAGCAATCGTGCCGCAAAAACCGCGAAAATCAAGGTTTGGACGATTCACATACTGCACAGGAAAGCGTGCGTCAGTAAAGTTGCGATCATTAGCAATCTCGATACTGTTTAAGGTTTCCATCAAAGGCGTGCCGGTAAACCAAGCCATATGTTCGCTGGGATTAACAACGTTATCGCCATCCAATGCCGACATCGGGATAAACCGAATGTCGTGCAAATCCAGTGTCTCAGTAAACGCCAAGTAATCTTGTTTAATTTTATTGAACGTCGCTTCACTGTATTCAACCAAATCCATTTTATTGACCGCAACAATAATGTGCTGAATGCCTAATAACGAGGCAATGAAACTGTGGCGTTTGGTTTGAGTTTGCACGCCATAACGGGCATCGATCAAAATAATAGCCAAATCGCAAGTTGAAGCACCGGTCGCCATGTTGCGAGTGTATTGCTCGTGCCCTGGGGTATCGGCGATAATAAATTTGCGCTTGGAGGTCGAAAAATAACGATAGGCAACATCGATAGTAATACCTTGTTCACGCTCCGCCTGCAATCCATCAACCAACAATGCCAAGTCGATTTTACCGGCGCCGGTAGTGCCGGATTTAACGCTGTCAGCTTGTACGGCTGCCAGTTGATCTTCATAGATCATTTTTGAATCGTGCAACAATCGCCCGATCAGCGTACTTTTGCCGTCATCGACATTGCCGCAGGTTAAAAACCGGACTAATTCCTTACGTTCGTGTTGCGCTAGATAAGCGTTTATATCGGTACTGATTAAATCGGATTGGTGGGACATGGTTATTTTTTGATCAAGTTTTAGAATTTCAGTGGTAATTGTTAGTTTTTACCACACCATTGTTTTTCGCACGGAATACCATCAGGTCTCTCACCTTTTCTGCCGCCGTCCATTTTGGTATTAGGGCAATTGTTTATAAAAAAGGTAGCTTCTTCGCAAGAGGTCATTTGTGAACATAGTGTTCTACCGTCACAGCGATACTTATTTGATTTGGTTTGTGAAGGTTTACCATTAATAGAACTTGTTGCTGCGTTTGATGAACGCTTAAGTTGCTCTCCTCTAAGGGCATCCACATCAATGGCTTCACGTTCTTTAGTACTGCAGGCAGTATCCGAAAATGTGACACGACCTTTGTCATCTTTACATTTGTAGACTCCACCATAACTACAATTTGCGAAAAATATCGCCAGTAAGACAATGAATGTTTTGAGTAACATGATGGAATTTATAGTCTTAGATGAACAATGGTAAGGCGTCTTATAAAAACGAATTGTGACTAATTAAAAGTAGCCTTCACGCTTTTTCTGCTCCATGGATCCGGCTTGATCGTGATCGATCAAACGGCCCTGGCGTTCAGAAGTCGTCGTCAACAGCATTTCCTGGATAATTTCCGGTAGCGTGGTGGCATTTGATTCAACCGCGCCGGTCAATGGATAACAACCCAAGGTGCGGAAACGCACTTTTTTCATTTCCACTTTTTCATCGGGACCGATAGGCATGCGCTCGTCGTCGACCATGATCAACATGCCGTCGCGCTCAACGACTGGGCGCTCTTTGGCAAAATATAACGGTACGATCGGAATGTTTTCCAGATGGATATATTGCCAAATATCCAGCTCGGTCCAGTTAGACAACGGAAACACACGGATGCTTTCGCCTTTGTCTACTTTGCCGTTATAGATATTCCATAATTCCGGGCGTTGGTTTTTCGGATCCCAGCGATGATTTTTATCACGGAATGAATACACTCGTTCTTTGGCGCGAGATTTTTCTTCATCACGACGAGCACCGCCGAAAGCGGCATCAAACTGGTATTTATCCAAAGCCTGCTTGAGGCCGTCAGTTTTCATCACATCGGTATGTTTTTTACTGCCATGCGTGAATGGCCCGATACCCTGATCAACACCATCCTGATTAATATGGATCAATAACTCCAGTCCCAACTCCTTAATCATGTTGTCCCGGAACTCAATCATTTCCTTGAATTTCCAGGTGGTATCGACGTGCAACATAGGGAAGGGCGGCTTGCCGGGGTAGAACGCTTTCATGGTCAAATGCAGCATGACGGCAGAGTCTTTGCCGATTGAATACAACATCACCGGACGTTCGAATTCTGCAGCAACTTCCCGAATAATGTGGATGCTTTCGGCTTCCAGCTGTTTAAGATGTGTGAGTTTAAAATCAGTCATATGTCCATTGCGGTTGTGTGTGAGCCTTCAGGCGCTGTATTCCGTCCGGTCTGGATGGCGTAGCACAGTCGATAGCTTAGCTTCGTAAGGCTGAGCATTTTAATTTGAACACTCGTTTAATACCAGAATTGCTTACATTGTGGCAGTGCTTTTGCTATGCCCAGTGAATTTAGAGATGTGTTAATGCCCTAAACCGGCATGCACATTTATTTTAGTGGCATAGCGTGCGGGCCAATAGGACGCAAGTACAGACAGCAGTAAAACCAAGGCCAACCACAGCCAGACGGAAGCAACAGAAAACCTAAAATCCAGTTGCAGCCCCAGCATGATTTCGCCGAGTTTTTGTGACAGCGGTTCCGCTACAGCATAGGCAATCGGAATGCTGATCGCCCAGGCCAACAGACCATGGAACACGCCTTCCAGCAGAAACAGGCTGAATATGGTTTTTGAGCTTGCACCCAGCGCCCGACACACCCCGATTTCCCGCGTGCGCTGCAACACGCTGATAGCCAAGGTGCCGGCAAGACCGATCGCGCCAACGCTGGCAATTAAACTGGCCAAACCCAGCAGCATACTGGTAACGGGTTTAAATTGATTAAGGCTGAATTGGCGTTGTTCCAGTTTGGCAACCGTGGTGTAAACATCCAGCGCAATGTGCCGATCCTGAAAAAGCTGCTTTAGTGAATCGGTATACTGTTTTTCTTCGGTTATTGAACTGATATTTGCCGACAGCAGCGCAAACGAACTGACTTGTGTGCGATGGGTGAGATTTTCAATCGTGCTTAACGGCACGTAAACCGGCTCTACGGTATAAGTTGATCCGACAAACCAGCGGTACAGTCCGATTACTTGCCAGTCTTGGCTTTGGTCAGTCGCGGTTAACCCTGCATCTAGCTCCGTTCGGGTTGAGCTTGTCGAAACCCGCCCTTCGACAAGCTCAGGGTGAACGGTATTTTGGGGTGGGGTGAATAACTTGACGCTAATCTTGTCGCCAACATGGATATTGTTTAACTCCGCCGTTGCTGCATTCAGCACCAGTTTTTTTTGTTGGTAGTCGCTGTCGGTCAACCAGCGGCCTTCAGCAATTAACGGTTGATACATTTGGCTGGTTTCAGGTAGGGCAATCAATTGCGCGCCCAGGCTGCCGGACTGACGCAACAATTGGCCATTAAAAATAAGCTCGGCAGGCAATCGTTGCCAAAACTCCACCGCCGTGGTTTGTGGGCTGGTTTTAACTACGTCCTGAAGTAGAGAAGCAGGTTGGTCAGCGCTCAATCCCAAGCGCACTGCATAGCGGCTGCGTGCCAGTTCGTTATCTAAAGTAAGATTTACCGATGCAATCAAACTAAGAATTACCATAAACAACACTCCGGTAATAATCAGTACGCATTGCGTCCAAAACAAGCGGGCTTTTCGCCTAAACAGGTTGCCTAATGCGACCGCATAAAGAGTCGGTAAAGCAATAGAAAGTCTGCGTTCCAGCCACACATCAAAGCGGTCGCTGGCAAAGTCCGAACCTAACCCGTAACTGGCGATCGCCTGACGCACAGACATCGACGCCCCGCGCCAGATAGGCCAGAATGATGCAAGCAACGGTGCTAACAGGCCGCCGACACACATGACGGTTATCGCTCGGTAAGAGTATGCAAACTCTGGCATTTCGACATTGAATAAATCCAGCAACCAGCGACTACTAAAAAACGCCCCGGCCAGGCTGATTGGCATCGCCAACATCAGCGCCAGCAATGCCAAAATCAACACCTCGGCAAGATAAATCTTCGCAATCGTCCAGCGACTGGCGCCGATCGATTTCATAATACCGATCTGATCAGTTTGCTGAGTGATCAAGGCGGTAACGGTGTTAAGGATTAACACGGAACTCAGCGCCAACGACGCCCAGGCCATTACCGTTAAAATCAGATTGATCCCCGAAAAAAAGGCTCGCCCCCAATGTTTTTGCGGATCTTGCAGCAGGGTTGCATTGACGCCGATGCCTGACTGGCTCAAATACGTGCGAATACTTCCTGCAACCAGCCGGGCTTTTTCTTCGCTATAGGGTTCACTGACTTGCACCAACAGTTGCCGAAAACTGTGCGGTTTTATGCCAAATGCAACCGCACTACCGGCATCGATAAAAAAATGCAGCTGGCCGCCGAATGTAGGTGGCTTAACAAATGGGTGACGTATGATACCGTCGACATCAAAGGCCAACGACCCTGTGGGTGTTTCAAATTCAATTTTATCGGCGGATTTAAGTTTGCCAGCAATGCCAGTTAAGCGTTCTGCCGCAAGACCTTGCCCTTGGGGCCAATGACCTAATAACAGCGGCATCAGGTCATATTGCTGGTGGTGATAATCGGGCCGGAACACGACTGTACCGATCTGCCAATCCGGACTGTTTGGGGTTTTGTAGCGCGCGGTAAATTGCGTGAGTACATCAACTCCAGCGACATCGGCAAGGGTTTCTATATGATCCGCCACCGCCAAATCGGCATCGGTTTTAAGAATCAGGCTGATATGCGAAGGCTGCGATTGACGATGGGCGGCGTCTAAATAGCTCAGCTGCAAATCGATCATACCCAGCAACATGCCGATAATCAGGATGCCGATAGTCAGGCTGGAAATTGATAGTAAAGTGCGCGCTTTATGTGCCGTCAGGTCGGCAATGACTTTATGCCAAAGATGATTCAATGGCTTTGCCCGGTGTTTTCCGAAACAGAGGTCGGTTGATCTTCATGAATGCGACCGGAGCGGATCACAATTTTGCGGCTTGCCGATGCTGCCAGTTCATCGTTGTGAGTCACCATTACCAGGGTTTTGCCTTGTTGGTTGAGTCGCAAAAACAATTGAAAAACGTCATCAGCAGTTGCCGCATCCAGATTGCCGGTCGGTTCATCGGCAACAATCAATTGCGGGTCGTTCGCCAACGCTCTGGCGATGGCTGCACGTTGTTGTTGTCCGCCCGATAATTGGCTGGGCAGTTGTTTCCATTGATCGCTCAATCCCACCAAATCCAGTAAATGCCGCGCCCGCTCCAGACGTTCGCGTTTAGGCAGCTTGGCGATAAAGTCCATCGGTAGCAATACGTTTTGCAGCAGGCTTAACGACGGCAATAACTGAAAAAACTGAAACACGATGCCGACGTTGGCGCCGCGCCACTTGGATAATTGCTCTTCACTTAACCGATGCAAATGACTGCCGCTAACAGTAATTTCGCCCTGACAGGGATGATCAATACCGGTCAGTAAGTTAAGCAAAGTAGATTTGCCGTTTCCCGAAGGCCCAACAATCGCCACAAATTCCCCAGCATCGATAGTCAAGGAAATGTCATGCAAAACCGTTTGCGTGGTCTGACCCAGCGTGTATGTTTTGTAAACATTATTGAGCTGTATCAGATTGGTCATAAGAGTGATTAACAAGTTTGGGTTGGTAATTTGATCGTTAGATTCTATCATGCGCACACACTCGACACGCCGGATCGGCTTACTCACTTAAGTTTATGACCCAAACGCAATTAATTTGGCTAGCTCTCGGGCTTGGCTGGACGCTGATAGAAATCGTAATTGCCGTAAAAACACGGGTACATTTTTCCAGTGCTGGGGAACACCCGTACCGCTCGGAGAGCTTGATTTGGGTGGCTGTGATAATCGCAGTCGTTGCCTCGCTTTGGTTTAAACAAAAACATTGGGCGCCGTTGCCGATTGAGATTTTTTATCGCCAAATGCTGGCTATGCCGCTTTTTATCAGCGGTTTGGCATTACGAGCTTCTGCATTGCTAAATCTGGGAAAATTTTTTAGTACCACCGTGATTACCCACTCAGAACATCAGTTAATCGAAACCGGCCCTTATCGTTGGCTGCGTCATCCTGCTTATACCGGCTTGCTGATTAGTTTTTTTGCGGCCGGGCTGGCGATGGGCGATATGTTGGCCTTGCTGGTTTTATTGGCACCGATAACATTCGTTTTATATCAACGCATTCAAATTGAAGAACAGTGGCTGTTCGGGCATTTTGGCGAAGCTTACGCCGTCTATTGTCAGCGTACCAAAGCGCTTATCCCTTGGCTTTATTAAGTTGACTATTACGTTTGTTAACGCATATTCAACAGTCGACAGCTTTTTCCACTAAAAACAATTTATAAACATGGCAAAAACAAAACATATCGTTATCGTCGGCGCGGGCCCGGGTGGTCTGTGCGCAGGGATGCTATTAAGTCAACGCGGCTTTAAGGTGTCGTTATTTGATAAAAACCCGGAAGTGGGCGGGCGCAACAGGGCGATTCATTTGGATCAGTTTGTTTTCGACACCGGTCCGACCTTTTTGTTGATGAAAAACGTGTTGGATGAGATGTTCGAGCTGTGCGGCAAAAAAAGCGAGGACTACCTTGAGTTTGTAAAACTAGATCCGATGTACCAACTGCTGTTTGGTGATCGTGCCGTCAATGTCTATTCCGACCACGACAAAATGCGCGCGGAACTGCAAAGCAAATTTGCTGAAGGCAGTGCCGGTTTTGATCGTTATCTGGATAAAGAGGGTAATCGGTTTCGTAAATTGTACCCGTGCATTAAGCGCGATTACACCAGCCTGACATCGTTTTTATCGTGGGATTTAATCCGCGCACTGCCGCATTTGGCGCTTAATCACAGTGTTTTTTCCAATCTGGGTAAGTATTTCCGGGAAGAAAAAATGCGCCTGGTGTTTTCTTTTCAATCCAAATACTTAGGTATGTCGCCTTGGGAATGCCCGGCGTTATTTACCATGCTGTCTTATTTGGAGCATGAATACGGCATTTACCATGTGCAAGGCGGGCTTAACAAAATTGCCGAAGCGATGGGCAAGGTGATTGTAGAGCAGGGCGGGGAGATTTTTACTAACTCGCCGGTGGCGTCATTAGTGATTGAAAACAAAATCGTTAAAGGCGTGCGTTTAGAAGACGGCACGCAAATCGACGCGGATGAAGTCATCGTTAATGCCGATTTTGCCCACGCGATGACCCATTTGGTTGAGCCCGGCGAATTAACGCAACACAGCCCGGAAAACTTAAAAAAGAAACAGTATTCCTGCTCGACCTTCATGATGTATTTGGGATTAAACACCCGCTATGACATTCCGCATCACAACATCGTCTTTGCGCACGATTACACCACCAATATCACCAACATTTTCGACAAAAAAATCTTGAGCGATGATTTCTCGTTTTATGTGCAAAACGCTTCGGTAAGCGATCCTACTTTGGCACCGGCTGGCAAATCGGCGCTGTATGTGTTGGTGCCGATGCCCAACAACCAAAGCGCTATTGATTGGGATGAAACCTGTGCCCGCATGCGCGAACAAGTGTTGGATGCGATGGCCGCACGTTTGGGCATGGCCGATATTCGCGAACAAATCGTCTGCGAAAAAATCATTACCCCCAAAACCTGGGAAACCGATGAAAACGTTTTCATGGGCGCGACCTTTAGTCTGTCACATAAATTCAGCCAGATGTTGTACTGGCGGCCGCGCAATAAATTTCAAGAACTGGACAGTTGTTATCTGGTCGGCGGCGGCACCCATCCGGGCAGCGGCTTGCCGACGATTTACGAGTCCGCGCGCATTTCGACAAAACTGATTTGCCAAAAATACGGCGTCAATATTCAGGAACCTAATCGCAGCGCTTGGATGTAAACATGGCGGAGCAATATCAGGCGATTTCAGCGCTGGATGGTCGTGTTATCAAGTCATACCCGATTACTTCTACGACTGAAATCAGCGGGCAAATGGCAACGGCGCGCTTAGCGGCAAACACTTGGGCGGCTTATTCGGTGGCTGAGCGCGTTAAGATTTTATCGGCATTGCAGACTGTCATCCTTGCAAACGTGGATGCCATTACCGACACCCTTGTCGACGTCACCGGCAAAGTCAAAACTGAAGCCTTGTTGGGTGAGATTTATCCTGTATTGGAATTGCTGCGTTACTATCAAAAACACGCCGAAAGCATTCTTGCACCTTGCCAAGTGAGCACTTCGCCGCTGGCATTTCCTAATGCGTCAGCGCAATACGAGCGCCGCCCTTATGGCGTGGTGGCGATTATCTCGCCGTGGAATTTTCCGTTTCAACTGACTTTAAACCCACTGATTACTGCGTTGGTGTGCGGCAACGCGGCCGTTATTAAAGTCTCTGAGTTATCGATTCCGGTCGGTGAATTAATCGTTGATTTATTAAATCAGTTGCAATTACCGACGGGTTTGATTCAGCACACCATTGGCGAAGCGGAGGCCGGGAAAGCGTTAATCGACTGTCGTCCGGATTTGGTATTTGCCACCGGCGGCGTGGCAGCGGGTCGTGCGATTATGGTAAGAGCCGCGCAACACCCGATCCCGGTGATTTTAGAGCTGGGCGGTAAAGATGCGATGCTGGTATTTAGCGATGCCAATCTTACTCGCGCCTGTAAAGCCGCCATGTATGGCGCGTTTAGCAACAGCGGGCAAGTGTGTGTATCCGTCGAACGTCTGTATGTGCAGCAAAGTTGTTACGATAAATTTGTAACTACATTATTGGATGGCTTAACCAGTCTAACTGTCGGTCATGGTGAAGTTGGCGATTTGGGCGCGCTGACTAGTCTCGAGCAATTTGCAATCATCGAAGCCCATTACCAAGATGCCTTGGCCAAAGGTGCAAAAGCCTCAGGGCCGTTACAGTTAAATGGTCGTTATCTACATCCGGTAGTGTTGTGGAATGTCACTCACGATATGCGCATCATGCGTGAAGAAACCTTTGGTGCGCTGTTACCGGTGATGGCGTTTGAAGATGAACAACACGCCATCAATTTAGCCAACGACAGCGATTACGGACTTAATGCCAGTGTCTGGAGTAACGACATCACCAAAGCCGAGCGCGTCGCCAGGCAGTTACAAGTCGGCAATTGGGCGGTGAATGATGTGATCAAGAACATCGGTCACGCTGGATTGCCTTTTGGTGGTGTTAAAAACAGCGGCTTTGGTCGTTATCACGGCGCTGAAGGCTTGCGCAGCTTCAGTTATACCGTTTCAGGCCTCACCAGTCGCAGCACACTTAATGACGAGCC
Source organism: Methylococcaceae bacterium (assembly GCA_030699345.1). Lineage (GTDB taxonomy): Bacteria > Pseudomonadota > Gammaproteobacteria > Methylococcales > Methylomonadaceae > JABFRC01. The sequence continues at coordinate 11,006 of JAUYMX010000174.1, read as the reverse complement.
CAACTGGTTTGCGTACTCGAATTTGCGTTATCAGCAAATGCGCGGCTTCGTCGACTTTATGTTCGGAAGCGGCAACCTGTGGCAGCGCATCCGGCGTAATTTGACAGAATTACAGGCGTTTCGCGGTTACGCCTCCACCAATTTTCGCCAGCACTGGCGCAATTTTTTGATATTTCTAACCAACAAGAGATAACTATGAATAAAAAACAACACATCGTTGTCATTGGCGCGGGCTTGGGCGGCTTGTCTGCGGCTATCTCGCTGGCGACGGAAGGATTTACCGTTGATTTGCTGGAGAAAAACGATAAGGTCGGGGGCAAATTAAACATTTTAGAAAAAGACGGTTTCACCTTCGATTTGGGACCGTCGATTTTGACCATGCCACATATCTTCCAAGCGCTGTTTGAGCGTGCGGGCAAAAAAATGGAGGATTACGTCAGTATTCAAACCGTTGAACCGCATTGGCGTAATTTTTTTGAAGACGGCAGCACGCTGGACTTAAGCTCCGATCCTGAACGAATGAAACAGGAACTCGATAAGCTCGGACCCAATACCGCCAAAGAATTTGAAGCCTTTTTAGCCTATTCCAAAAAGCTCTGCGAAATCACCGAGCAAGGCTATTTCGAACATGGTTTGGATTCGTTTTGGGAGTTGTTAAAGCACTACGGCCCGGTGCGCAGCTTGTTGGAATTTGATGTGTTTCGTTCAATGGATCAAGGCGTGCGGCGCTTTATTAAAGATCCAAAATTAGTCGATGTGCTCAATTACTTTATTAAATATGTCGGCTCATCGCCTTATGATGCCCCGGCGTTAATGAACTTGTTGCCGTATATCCAGTTCGGTTACGGGCTTTGGTACGTCAAAGGCGGTATGTACGGCATGGCCGAAGGCCTGCAAAAACTGGCTGAAGAGCTGGGCGTGAATATCCGGGTGAACTCGGAAGTTGCCGAAATTCAGCAACACGGCGGACGCGCCACGGCTGTGCGATTGCTGGATGGCACTGTCATTCCTGCCGATATTGTCGTTTCCAATATGGAAGTCATCCCGGCTTATAAAAAGCTGCTCAACGATGAAAAAGAAGCCAAACGCTTGCAACGTTTTGAACCCAGCTGCTCAGGGTTAGTGCTGCATCTGGGCGTTGACACCATTTATCCGCAGCTGGCACATCATAATTTCTTTTATTCCGATCATCCCAAGGAACATTTCAACGCGGTGTTTCATGACAATAAATTGTCCGATGATCCCACTATTTACTTGGTTGCTCCGGTTAAAAGCGACCCGACCCAAGCGCCGCCGGGCTGTGAAATTATCAAGATTTTGCCGCACATCCCACACCTTAATCCAGAACAACCGCTCACTGCAGAAGACTATGCTGCACTGCGCGAACGGGTATTGATCAAACTGGAAAGAATGGGTTTAACGGATTTAAGAAAACACATCGTCTGTGAAGAATACTGGACGCCGATCGATATTGAGCAACGTTATTACTCCAACCAAGGCTCAATTTACGGCGTGGTGGCAGATAGATTTAAAAACCTGGGTTTTAAAATACCGCAACGCAGTAAAGACATCAGTAATTTATATTTTGTCGGCGGCAGCGTTAATCCCGGGGGCGGCATGCCGATGGTGACGTTGTCCGGGCAGTTGGTGCGGGATAAGATTTTGGCGGATTTGCAGGGTTGATATTAGCGATTTGGGACGCACCGCCTACCAACTTCAAACATGCACCATCAAACCCCAGAAGCGAGTAGGGTACGCACCGCGTACCAAATTCAAACATGCCTTATCAAACCCCAAAAGGTACGCAGTGCGTACCCTACTTCTTTTGGATTCGTTCGTCCTGAGCTGGTCGAAGGATGAACGAAATCAGCACAACGCAACTGATTTTTTAGGTAAATAGTTTGATGGACATTTCAGTTGTTATTCCCACCTACAATCGCTGTCAATTATTGCGTCGAGCTTTGTTATCAGTAGTTGCGCAAACCTTGCAGCCCACAGAAATCATAGTGATTGATGACGGCTCTAGCGATGCTACAGCGGTGATGATTCATGATGAATTTCCAGAAATAAGCTATTACCGTCAGGAAAACGCCGGTGTCAGCAGTGCTCGAAATCTTGGCATACATCACGCAACAGGTAACTGGATTGCATTACTGGACTCCGATGATGAATGGTTACCTGAAAAACTGGCCCGGCAAACTGCCGCGTTGATCGCCACTCCTGAAAGCAAAATTTGCCATACCGAAGAGCAATGGATACGTAATGGCGTCCGCGTTAATCCCGCCAAACAATACGCCAAACCCGGCGGCTGGATATTTAAAGACTGCCTGCCGTTATGCGCAATTTCGCCGTCTACCGTCATCATTCATCGTTCGATATTTGATAATGTCGGTTTGTTCGATACCGATTTGCCTGCCTGCGAAGACTATGACTTGTGGCTGAGAATCACCGCAAACTACCCGGTGTTATTGATTGCAGAGCCGCAAATAAAAAAGCACGGCGGGCACGAAGATCAGTTATCGCGACAGCACTGGGGTATGGACAGGTTTCGCATTAAAGCGTTGCAAAAAATCATTGATAACGGTCAATTGTCTAACGAATATCAACAGGCGGCCGTCGGCATGCTGGTGAAGAAAGCGGAAATTTATCTTAACGGTGTGACAAAACGCGGCAAGACAGAGGAGATGGATTATTACCGGCAGTTGCTTGATCGCTATATTGACTGAGATTTGCCCCGGCTGACATAGGTTCGACCCGGGGCTTGCTAACCTTACCGGCTTAGCTAGAAATTAACATTAAGATTGGTCATCCATACATTGTTATTTTGATCAGCCGCTGGTGAACTTTTCCACACATGTTGGTATAAATAACCTGATTCAACCTGAAACTCCGGCGCAAACCGATAACCGACCCCTAGATATAAGCGGTTTTGCTGGGTTCCGGTTTGCAATTGGGCATTGTTGGCATTGTTGTTAAGATTGAAAAATATTTCCTCAGAGGCAATGACAGACCAGTGCGCCCCGCCAGGAATTAACTGCTCAATCCGAAGACGTGTCCGCCACCGGATGCTGGGATCGGTATTTCGAGGCAAAAAACGTTCCTCCAGCCGATTGCGAACCTCCCATATAAATTGCTTATCGTTGGCGGTGTCCTTCCAGGTAAATCCTTGAAAAGCGCGGTTTTCAATTCGGTAGTTATCCGAGTCAGGCGTGACGGAATCGGCGCTCATTAAATAGCCCGTCCAAAGAGTCGCTTTGTCATTGATCGCCCAGCCAATGGCGGGCCTAATCATCATGGCGGTAAGGTGTGACATGTCATTGCCGACACGCGGCTGAAGTTCTAAAAAACCACGCAATTGGTCGCCCAGTTTGGCATTAATATTGACCGGGATCCAATTCTGAAAATCCGAATTAGGATTCGCTTCTGCGCTGGTGTTGAGCATTAACATTAAGATTATAAAAAAAATAATTCGCTTGGGTTGTCCCGTTAACGACATGCTTTCTATCCTTGGCAATGCGGCCAAATAATGATTTTAAATGGGGCGTAGTTTAGCTGAGTTTAAGGTTGGGTAGTTGAAAGCCTCGATTGCTGGACTTTGGTTATTGTTGCTGCAACGTTAACTCAGGCCGGTTTCGAAGAATCAAAAGCAGAATCAAAAGGGTCATACTCGATTGATTTTAAATTGAGTCGACTTTCTGTCGCCGCCTCTGGCAATGGGTTCTACCCGCCGCGCCAGTTGTAATTGAATGCGCTCCTTGAAGCGGCTGTCACCCAATGCCCACCCCTTATTAGTCGCGTCCCTGATTTCGTTAATTTGAGTTTCAGAAATCGACTGATTGAACAGCGCTCTATAAGCCGACTGGCGTTCCTTGACGTCAGCCCCCAAACGGTGAAATTCAACATGCGGGGTAACTAAGTCATCCTCATGCCCCAGCGCATTAAAACGATAACTCGACCACGGATATTCGGCCGAATCGGCCACCATGCCGGCACGCACCGGATTGAGCTCAATATAGCGCATGCAGGCCAGCAAATACGATTCGCTGTCGATCAGCGTTGCTTTGTACCGGCCTTCCCAAAGCGTGCCGGTGCGCCGGTAACAGTGATTGAAGTATTGCACATAATAACGCCCCAGCATTTGCAGCGTTTTGCTCAGGCCGGTTTCGAAAAAGGGCGTCATCAGCAAATGGACATGATTGGTCATCAGTACATAGGCATGTACTTGACAATCATGTTTTTTGCAGGCTGTCAGGAGTTTTTCCAGATAAAAGCGGTAATCCGCATCGCAGCAGAAAATCTCGGAACGGTTATTACCGCGAACGATGATATGTTGCGGCTGGCCGGGAATGACCATTCTAGGAAGACGAGCCATGAGCTTAAACCTGAGAAAAAAACAAGAAGCTACAAGCTTAGCGGGATTCTATGAATAATCAATCGAGTCTGACCCCTTTGATGCGAGTCTGACCCCTTTGATGTGTGTTTGCTCTTGGCCGACGAAACCATACCCTTTCGGTTCCATAAACCCATGAACAGGATTCTGAATTCCTGACTTCTTTACCCTACGCTTAATTTCGGTGTTATTTTCAGTTATCCAGTTCGATGCTTTTGCTGAGAGAGCTTTTGCATCTTCCTCTGCGTCATCACCCACTCCCTTAAGGTAAAGATTATGTTGATCGCATACTTTTTCCAGTCAAAGAAGAAGATCAGGCCACGAATAACAGGTATTAAGAGTAAGAAGATTACTAGTTCCATTTTTCTATTAGGAGCCCTTTGAAACATAACGTAGAGCTAACCGGCGCTGCGCGGCATTATCGCGCAGTGTCCAGCGACTGAAAGGAGCGAGGTTGAGCGTCATGTTATGCGGAAGATGGCACGAAATAGATAGGTTCTTCACCACGGTGAAACCCTGCCCAAGTGTAAACATCAACAGTTTTGTCTTTGACAGAGCAGAGAAAGACATACTTAACCTTCGCTAGCTCTCCGAACCCCGAAAACATAATTGCCGGGATGTCGGAATACCCGTCTCGGTAAAAGTCATAACCAGATTTCTTTGTATTCGACTTGCCAGAGGAGGTCTTATCTTTCGGAATCAGAACGCCCAAAGCTATCGATGAACTATGTTCCGTCCGGCTCGGGCTGTTCTTGCCGTGCTCTTTGAGCAACTGACCAAATATCTTGTGGCGAGTGTTGTAAGCATCTTTCGATTCGTGGCTTTTTGCTTCGATGATTAGATATTCGTCGTTATTGCTTAAGTACTCAACATCGGAGCACGAGGCGCTATCGTTTCCGATATTGATGTTTATCTTGATGCCAAATCTTGCATCCGACTTAATGACCTCACCGAAGCATTTAATCAGCGGTGCCTCATGACTTATTTTTTCTCTCTTGGTATCAGCCACGAAAAACTCCTGCCGCATAACGTAGAGCTAAGCCGACCGCTGGAGCGTAGCGGAAGCGGGTCGGCTTGAGCGCCATGTTATGCATTGAGTAACCGTCTTCTGAAAATACCCAGTTGCATAGCCCATTCTTTAGAAACAAGGTGGAGGAGTTTAGCAAGTTCGCGGCAACATTCAGGCGTGAAGAAAGCATTGTGTTCTCCGAGTTCAACATTCACATATTCAAGGATATTGCCATGACAAAGATTGTGGCGAATACGAACAATCTCGACATTCAAGATATTTGGGCGTTTAGTTTCTAATTTCTCTAAAAAATCATGCTCATCTGGGAACGCTAATGCCTCTATTGGCAATCCCATTTCTTTTGCTGATTTTAGAAGGCTATTGCTCAAAGTTTTTATGCCATCAAGTTCGGTAACTCTACAAGGCTTTTCCACTTGAGCCATTGTTACCCTAAGCGAAGCCTCTATTCCGTTGAGAAAGCTTGTACATGCAGGCAAGTAAAGTTCACTTTTTAAAGCCTGAAATGCCTGTGTAAAGAACCAATGTATTTCAGCCCCCAACTCTTGCTGAATAAAAAATACCTTCTCTTTATGCTCTTTGAGTCCTTCATCTATAAATTTTTGTATTTCTTCTTCCATTCTGCTGACTATGATAAGGCATAACTATTGATTATCAAGCAAATCTGCCCAGACAAGTCGATATTACCCGCCTTTTCAGGCACGTTTGCTTTGATAATTAGAAAACCGCTCATAGTTCCTCGATAACTTGATATTAGCCCTAAAAGCAGGCAAATTTGCGCCTCACTATAGGCGGTCATGACTCTAAGTCAAGCAAAAGCGCGGGCTACCTTACTGGATAAAGTTCGCCGCATTATGGGCATGAAGCATGATTCTGTGCATACCGAACATAGCTATTGCGATTGGATTAAGCGGTTTGTGAAATTTCACCGTATGAGTGAAAAGCAAGAACTGTTCGAGGATAGCGAGGCGAAAATTGAGGCTTTTTTAAGCTATTTAGCGACCGAGCGCAATGTTGGCAGCGATGCAAAATCAGGTGATGAATGCGCTGGTGTTTTTGTTAAGTGCAGTTTTTAGGTTTAATGAAACGGCTTATCGAGATCATTATTCAGTTATTCACTTTGCGGGTTGGTAGAATTGCAGGTGAAACTTAATATTAAGGTGTCATTTTTGCTTTCATCACAACTTATCGAATCAGTATTAACACCCGCAAATCCCGTTGGGCGTATTTTTGTCGCTTACAGCGGCGGAGTAGATTCCCATGTTTTGCTGCATCTATGCGCTTGCTCGCCATCCTTAAAAGACAAAATCACTGCCGTTTATGTACATCATGGTTTGCAGGCGGCGGCTGAATCATGGCCTGAGCATTGCCAACAAATCGCAGCCGCTTTGGGTGTCGATTTTCAGTTGCTGCGGGTAAATGCCCATGCTACAAGCGGCCAAAGCCCGGAAGAAGCCGCCAGAGATGCTCGTTACACAGCTTTTAAAGCACTGCTGAAAGAAGGCGATGTATTACTGGTGGGGCAACATCGAGAGGATCAACTGGAGACGGTATTGTTGCAATTGTTTCGCGGTGCAGGCTTGGCGGGACTATCCGGGATGCCGGAACGAATGGCGTTTGGCCAGGGTATGTTGTTGCGGCCGTTTTTAAATATTGCTAAGCAAACTATCAACGACTATGCCAGACAACAGCAATTAAGTTGGGTAGAAGACCCCACTAATCAATGCAGTGATTATGACCGTAATTTTTTACGCAAAGAAGTGTTGCCATTGTTAAAGCAGCGCTGGCCTGCTATAGACAAAACCGTGTCACGTTCAGCTAGTCATTGCTCAGAGTCACAAGGTTTAGTGAATGAAATCGCCGAGCAATTTTTTGAGCAGGTTTTTAACCAAGCAGACCAAACACTGATCATCAGTCAATTGCATTTAAAGTCGTTGGTACATCAGAAGCTGATTATTAGGCAGTGGTTTGCACAAATTGGTTTGAAAATGCCTTCTCAAGATCTGGTGGGTCGAATTCTTGATGAAGTCGTTGGCGCCAATGAGCAAAGCGCTCCACTGATTAAGACGCAAGGTTTTGAAATTCGTCGTTATCGAGACAAGTTGTATTGCTTGCCGCAATTTGACGAAGGACTTGATCAGAGAACCGCTAAAAGTTGGGCGACCGGACAGCGGTTAATCAATATTGGCAATCACCAAGCACTGAGCTGGATTGAATCGCCCACTGGCATTTTGGCTGAACATTGGCATGCCGCCCAAATAGAGATCAAATTTCGTAGCGGCGGCGAGAAAATTAGGTTGTACGGCAGAACAGGTCATCATTCGCTGAAAAAACTATTTCAGGAAGCCGGTATTCCGCCATGGGAAAGAGAGCAAATGCCGTTGATTTATTTAAATGGCTGCCTTGCTGCCGTGGGTGATTTTTGGATTAGCGCAGAATTTTATGCTGAAAATCCGACCGCTTGCGTGCGTGTGGTGTGGCAAAGACAAGAATCAGACCCGAAAGACAATGACGAAGTTGCTTTAGTCGATTAAAATGGGCGGCTTGTTAGGGGAGTAAGCATTGTTTGTATGCTTCCAGCTTAAAGCGGTTAATGTAAAAATCATTGTAACTATTCAGCGAGTTTCTTTGGAGGGCGGAAGCAATACCCTATCACCGGTTGGGGGCGACGCCCTCGTCGCGATTTGAAGGCTTCGGTCGCGACGTGGGCGTCGCTCCCACAAGACACTTTCACAGCAATCAACTGATGCTGAATAGTTACAAATCATTAAACATTGTGCCCAGATCTTCATCAGTTTTTCTCAGACGTCTTAATCTTACATGACCAAATATATTTTTATCACCGGCGGCGTTGTTTCATCCCTTGGTAAAGGCATTGCTGCTTCTTCGCTGGCCGCCATTTTGGAATCACGCGGTCTCAAGGTCACTATGACCAAACTGGATCCTTACATAAACGTCGATCCTGGCACCATGAGTCCATTCCAACATGGGGAAGTATTTGTTACCGAAGACGGTGCAGAAACTGACTTGGACTTAGGCCATTACGAGCGGTTTTTAAAAACCACTATGGCCAAAAAGAACAATTTTACCACCGGGCAAATCTACGAAAGTGTGTTGCGCCGGGAACGTAAAGGCGAATACTTGGGCGCGACTGTGCAAGTAATTCCGCATATCACCGATGAAATTAAGCGTCGGGTTTATGAAAGCGCTGTAGGCAAAGACATTGCCCTGATTGAAGTGGGCGGCACTGTTGGCGACATCGAATCCTTGCCGTTTTTAGAAGCTATTCGGCAAATGCGCGTGGAATTGGGGGCCGATAGATCATTGTTCATCCATTTGACGTTGGTGCCTTATATTCGTTCCGCCGGGGAAATCAAAACCAAACCCACGCAGCATTCCGTAAAAGAATTACGCACTATCGGTATTCAACCGGATATTTTGATTTGCCGATCCGAGCAACCAGTGCCCATCGCAGAGCGCCGTAAAATAGCGTTGTTTACCAATGTCGAAGAAAAGGCGTTTATTTCTGCGGTTGATGCCGATTCTATTTACCGCATCCCGCTGTTGTTGCATGACCAAGGCTTGGATGACATCGTCGTTAATAAGCTAAGACTAGACGTGCCGCCCGCTGATTTGAGTGAATGGGAAGCGGTAGTCGATGGCTTGACGCATCCTGTCGACGAAGTGACGGTGGTCGTGGTCGGTAAATATGTTGACCATACCGATGCTTATAAATCATTGAATGAAGCCTTGATTCACGCCGGTATTCGCACTCGTCATAAAGTTAAAATCATCTATATCGATTCGGAACTGATTGAAGATGAAGGTGTGGCCAGATTAAAAGATGTCGATGCCATTTTGGTGCCGGGTGGCTTTGGTGAGCGCGGTGTGGAAGGCAAAATCGCCACGGTTAGATATGCTCGCGAAAACAAAATACCTTATCTGGGTATTTGTTTAGGTATGCAAGTCGCCGTTATTGAGTTTGCCCGCGATGTCGCCGGACTTGAAGGCGCACACAGCACCGAGTTTTTACCTAAATCGCCGCATCCGGTTATCGGCTTGATTACCGAGTGGATGAATGAAGCCGGACAGTTGGAAATACGCGATGAAAATACCGATTTGGGTGGTTCCATGCGCCTGGGCGGTCAGCAATGCCGTTTACAACCGGATTCATTAGCGTTTCAGATGTATCAAAAAGATGTCATTACCGAAAGACATCGTCATCGTTATGAATTCAACAACCAATATATCCAAAAGCTGGAACAGGCAGGCTTGCGTTTTTCAGGCAAATCCATTGATGGCCGCTTGGTTGAGGTGATTGAAATCCCTGATCATCCTTGGTTTTTAGCATGTCAGTTCCATCCTGAATTTACCTCTACACCTCGTAAAGGCCATCCGTTGTTTTCCGGTTTTATTGTCGCCGCAGCTGAACATAAAAAGGCGCAGGGCTATGAAACAAAGCAGGACACTGGGTCAAATCATTAAGAAATAGGCTATCAAATGTATACGCTCTATAAAATCAATAGTGACGAGCTAAATGAAAACTTTATCGCTGCAATAAAGGCACAGTTTCCTCATCAAACCATTGAAATTTCTATTTCCGAAATTCAACAAATTGAGCAGGATGAAACAGCTTATTTATTGAACAATCCGGTAAATAAAGCACGACTTTTAGCCGCGCTTGCACTCGCTGAAAATAATCAGCTAATTGATGTTGATATAGAAAAATTATGATTATCAGCTTTGAGCCCAGTGCTTTTGATGATTTTAATCAATGGGCGATAGATGATAAAAAAGCTTACAAACGTATTGTTAGCCTAATTAAAGACATTAGCCGCAGTCCTTATCAGGGATTAGGCAAGCCGGAAGCCTTAAAATATGAACTACAAGGCTACTGGTCACGACGCATTGATGATGAGCATCGCTTAGTTTACAAAGTTGAAAACGATCGATTGATTATTATCAGTTGCAGATACCATTACAAAAAATGAAGCAACCAAGGAATACACATGCAGTTATGTAGTTTTGAAGCAGGGCTGGACCAGCCGTTTTTTTTGATTGCCGGTACTTGTGTCATTGAAAGCGAACAAATGGCGATCGATACCGCGGGTTACCTGAAAGAACTCACTACCGAGTTAAACATTCCGTTTATCTATAAATCCTCGTTTGATAAAGCCAACCGTTCTTCGCATGAATCATACCGTGGCCCTGGTGTTGAGCAAGGCTTGAAGATCCTGGAAAAGGTCAAACAGCAAATTCAAGTGCCGGTGTTGACCGATGTGCATGAAGATACGCCGCTGGCGGAAGTCGCCTCCGTGGTCGACATCATGCAAACCCCGGCATTTTTATGTCGCCAAACCAATTTTATTCAGCAGGTTGCCGAGCAAGGCATTCCGGTCAATATCAAAAAAGGCCAATTTATGGCGCCTTGGGACATGGTACATGTCGTCAATAAAGCCAAAGCGACCGGCAATCAGCAAATTATGGTTTGTGAACGCGGCGTCTCGTTTGGCTATAACAACCTGGTTTCCGATATGCGTTCACTGGCCGTGATGCGCGACACCGGCTGTCCTGTAGTGTTTGATGCCA
>JAUYMX010000431.1 GCA_030699345.1 Methylococcaceae bacterium | reverse complement strand
GATTAAAAAAATAAATTATGCCGTTAGTGGAGCCAGCGAGATTGAACTGGACGGCAGCCGAACTTTATCTGCGCGAGTATTAGTCGCTGCTGACGGCGGGCAATCCAGAGTCAGACAGGCAGTAGGATTGGGCGTGACCAGCTGGGATTATAATCAGCATGCCTTAGTGATCTATATCGAAACCGACTATGAACAACAAGACATTACCTGGCAGCGTTTTGTTCCGACAGGGCCGCAAGCGTTTTTACCTTTACCAGGGCACTACGCTTCTTTAGTTTGGTACCACTCGCCCGATGAAGTGCGTCGCTTACAAGCACTACCCCATGAGCAATTAAAACAAGAATTGCTCTCAGCATTCCCTGATTGCCTGGGCAAGGTCAAAGCAGTGTTAGGCGTGGCGAGCTTTCCATTAAAGCGTCAGCATGCCCAAGCCTATGTCAAACCAGGAGCCGTACTGGTAGGTGATGCCGCCCACATGATTAATCCACTCGCAGGGCAAGGCGTGAATATTGGCTTACTGGACGCCGCTGCGTTGGTGGAAGTGTTAATCGAGGCCGATAAACAAGGTGAAGATATTGCCAGTTTGCCGGTGTTAAAGCGTTATGAAAGCATGCGTCGCAACGAAAATCTAAAAATGATGACCGTGATGGATGTGTTTTATCGGGTGTTTAGCAATGAAGTGTTACCGATAAAATTTTTGCGTAACTTGGGACTGGGCCTAGCCGAGCGTATTTTGCCTGCTAAAAATAAAGTCATGCGCAGCGCAATGGGGCTCGAAGGAAAGCTGCCTAAGTTGGCACGTGGCGAGCCGGTGATTTAAAAAGCTCCTTACACCGAACCCTAATGCTTCACTCGCCTATCAACTGACCATCTTCGCAAGAAAATATTACCAAGCGCAGCGCTTTTAGCGCTAAGTCAATGCCCCTGCACAGCTGGAACCCTGCCCTGCTGTGCAGCCAAAACAATGTTCAGCAACACTGATTTTTGCAGCTTCTAAATCTTGCCCAAGCAAATCTTTTAAATGCACCTGGGTGCCGCCCGCCAAAGGCATCTCCAGCATCTGGTTGAAATCGCAATCATAGACATAGCCTTGCCAATCGACACTGACCAGGCTTTTGCACATGACCCTATCCAGGTTTTCCGGCTGGTAAGCATTTTTCAGCAACTGTAAATACTGGTCGAACACCTGACTTTGCTGCTCATGCTGCTTACCCTTGCCAAATAACACGGCGCCGAAACGTTGAATAGGCATATTGACCAGAGCGAACAATTGATTGAATTGCATGTCGAAATGCTCAAGTAAATACTTGCGGTAGTCGACTTCTAACTGCTGTTGCGGCGGCGGCAAACTCGGACCTTGCGGATTGAACACCAAATTGAGCACCAAGCCGCTGCCGACATGGCCATAACCCAGCGCATTTAGTTTTTTCAACGCCTTAATGGAAGCGGCAAACGCACCTTTACCGCGTTGCGCATCGACATTACTTTCCAAGTAACAGGGTAACGAAGCAATAATTTCTATTTGATGTTCAGCCAAAAAGTCTGCTGCCCATTCATAGCCCGGCTCAACCAAAATGGTCGGATTGCATCGGCCGATGACATGCAGACCTTGCTGTTTGGCAGCTTGTACCAGCCAGCGAAATTCAGGATTCATTTCCGGCGATCCGCCAGTCACATCCAGTTGTTTAATTTGCTGTTTTTCCGCAAATTGCAGCGCAATTTCCATGGTCTCGCGCGACATCAGTTCCGTGCGTTTCGGCCCGGCATTCACATGACAATGCGTGCAGCTCAAATTGCACAAATAACCCAGGTTCATTTGCAAGGTGGTCAGCCGGTCGCGGCGAATTTGCGGAAAATGGCTGTTGAGCAATAAAGATTTAACGTTATACATAACCGAAACCTTTAAAAAAATTTAACGGTAAGGATTCTAAAAAGCGGATCAGCTCAAGTTGTTCCGGCATAGGGTCGTTTAAGAGACGTAGCGACTCGTGCAAATGAATCAAATCCTGCAGCTCATCGACATCTTGCAGCGGTGTTATTGTTTGCACTTCGCCCAGAGAATCGATTTTGTTTAAAAATTGCGCCCCGGTATCGGCCGTACTGTAAGTGACCTCGGCCCACAGTTTGGGCGGCAAGCTGCAATTGCCGCCGAATAGCCAAAACCCGCCGTCAATACTCGGGCCGAAAGCAAACCGGGCATGTTCGTCGCGCGCCAGCCAATCGGCGGCTTTAAGCAAATGCGTCACGGTCATTTGCGGAATATCGGCCCCGACCAAAATAACAAAATCGTATTGTTTCAATAAGGTTTCGTAAACTAGCGACATGCGTTCGCCTAAGCCGCCTTCGCCTTGCCACAAACAAGGCAAATCTTGCCAACGATCATCAGCCAAGGCAGATTGTTCCGCCACTGCATAAACACCTTGCAACGCAGCTTGTTTAGCCGAGGCGTTAATAACCGCCGCAACCGCACGAGCAGCCGCCAAATGAAATGACTCGGCAGCTTCAACGCCCAGTTCTTTAGACAAACGGGTCTTGACCGGAGAAATTCCCGGCGTCTTAACAAACAACGCAATCGCACCGCACATGGCCATCAGCAGCAAGCCGCTCCGGATTTCATCGACAGACTGGTATTGGGCGGCGCGCAATCAAACAATCCAAAATGCGTGCTTTTGTCGCCAATTAATTGAAAATATTCCGCGTAGCGAGTGCTGCCAAGCATATCGGCAGTATTGCCGCAAACGCGCAAAGGCTTGCCGGTTTCCAAATGATGATGGTCATCCAGGTCGAAGGCATGCGGATGTTGCGGCAACGTGCCTTTGTAGATGGCAATCTGACCGAAGTCTTCGCAGCGGTCTTCCAGCGGAACTTTAAACGCCCGCACCGTGATCGAACGGAACGCAACCATGCCGATTTTGTTAGCGACTTCCAGGTCGTCCAGCGTGATAGGGTTTTCTTTGACGATACGCACATCGGGACAGCCCAAGTCTTGCATGATGCGGCGAAAATCCTCCCAATACAGAGCGCCGCCCAGGCATTCGCCCAGCAATACCGGGTCCAGCTTAAGCGCTTGCGGGATGCGCCGGTCGGCATAGACATCGGAAAAATACAGCTCGCCGCCGGGCTTGAGCACGCGGAAAATTTCTGCCAATACTTTGCGTTTATCCGGCGACAGGTTGATGACGCAATTCGACACCACGACATCGATGGAATTATCGGCAATACCGGCGGTAGTCAGGTCTTCGATATGGCCAAGATGAAATTCGACATTAGAGCTGACATAACCGTAACGCTCAGCATGCCAATCGCAGTGGCGCTTAGCGACGGCAAGTTGCTCTTCGGTCATATCGACACCGATTACCCGACCGTGCTCGCCCACTAGGCGCGACAATAAATAACAATCACGACCCGAGCCGCAACCCAAATCCAGTACCGTTCGACCTTCCAAGGCAGGCGGCAAAGGCGAGCCGCAGCCGTAAAAACGGGACACAACTTCAGGATGCAGGTCGGCAAGAAACGGCCGTAAATGCCAGGGCATTGCATCTAATGTGCAACAAGCGCTGGTTTTTAAATCCTGGCTGGATGTCAGCACCTGCCCGTAATAATTTTGTACTGATTCACTAATAAGTGTGTCAGTCATGACGCCTCCAAAGCACATGAAAATGTCTAAAAAATATAAAATAAATCAATTTGCTAAAAAACTTGCTTACGAAATTATCTGTTGAGCAACCTTAAGCGAAAAAATTACTGGTAATTGTAAAATCGAACTTTACACAGTAAAAGTCGATTATTACACGACAACCTTACACAAGGATGCGATTAATTCTTAAGCGTACTTATGTCGATTTTGACTGGCATATACGACGCTGAGGGAAAAAGCAGGCGGCCTTGTTAGTGTGTTACAAGGCCGTCTAACCAATAACAGGGTGTGTCTTTTTGAGTGCTGCAGCTATACTGCACGCCATTGACCGTCTTTGTTGGGTGCGGCAGATGTAAGTTTTTCATCATCTTGCTACCCAATACATAGAACCCTACTCAACAAATCAAATCTATTCGAATTTAAAGAGGCGTTAAATCCATGACGAGAAAATATTTTGGCACCGATGGCATCAGAGGAAAAGTGGGCGAACCCCCAATTACTGCCGATTTCTTATTGAAATTAGGCTGGGCTGCTGGCCGCGTATTCGCCAGCGAAGGGGAAGGTTTTGTACTGGTCGGTAAAGACACACGAATTTCCGGGTATATGTTCGAGTCTGCATTAGAAGCGGGATTAACTGCCGCAGGCGTAGATACGCGTTTATTAGGCCCGATGCCTACACCTGGCATCGCCTACTTAACCCGTACGCTTAGAGCCCATGCGGGCATTGTAATAAGCGCATCGCACAATCCATTTTACGATAACGGTGTTAAGTTCTTTTCTGTGCAAGGCACAAAATTGCCTGATGAATTAGAACGCAAAATGGAAAAGTATTTAGACTCGCCCATGACCACGGTTGAATCAGCAAAGCTTGGTAAAGCTAAACGAATAACCGATGCGGCAGGTCGCTACATAGAATTTTGCAAAGGCAGCGTACCGACTCGTTTGGATTTTGGCGGCATGCGGATAGTCATCGATTGTGCCAATGGCGCCACATATCACATAGCGCCACATGTCTTCAGCGAAGTAGGCGCTGAAGTGGTATCAATTGGCGTGGAACCTGATGGCATTAACATCAATGAAGAATGTGGCGCAACCAAACCAGAGAAGCTTGCCGCTTCCGTACTGGCTTATCGAGCCGATATGGGTATTGCTTTAGATGGTGACGGTGATCGTTTGATAATGGTTGATCACAAAGGTGAAATTGTTGATGGTGATGAGCTTATCTACATTATCGCCAAATCAAGATTAAAAGCGGGGCAAATGTCTGGGCCCGTAGTCGGCACATTGATGACTAACTTAGGTATGGAACATGGCTTGAAAAAATTGGGGCTTGATTTGGTTAGATCCAAAGTAGGTGATCGCTATGTCAT
>JAUYMX010000167.1 GCA_030699345.1 Methylococcaceae bacterium | reverse complement strand
ATAAAACGGCCAACTGCGGTGATGGCTTTGTCTGTGAGTGTAATCATCTTAAGTCTCCTAAAAGGGTTGGCATCGTTCTTGTAAATATCTAAAGCAACCTGTATGCCATTTCGTTTCTAATTATTTAATCGCTTGTTTAATAAGGCTTTAACAAAGCGGCGCGACAATAAACAACGTCCTTTCAGACAGGTTTTACGCACACACAAAACAAACAATGTAAGGTTTGCTACAAACCAAAGGAGAGAAACCATGAAAATTGAAGACTTAGATATTGGCGATGTCGTTTATGCTGCAAAAACGATTATGGATGATGGCTCCATACCCAACGGCGCCGAGGGCGAGATATTGGTCGAAGCCGGTACACGCGGCGTACTTACGATGATTGGTCATGTCGAAGAAGAGCCAACCCGCAGTGTTTTTCTAGTGCGCTTTGAAGACAGGGAGATGAATCTCGGTAATCCGATTGGTTGCTGGGTTGAGGATTTGACGATGGAACCTAAGTTGATCAATTAACCTGTAACATTGTAATTTCAGGCAAATATGGGAAGATCCTTGCCCCCTTTTGAAGATAGCTTTTCTCCGTGGATTTACCCCTATGAATAAGCAAACCGAAACCGTCCTAAACTACCATAATCGCACCAAGCACAGCCTGGAGCGATACGCCAAAGGCCCGGAATCAATCGATTGGGAAGATCAACCCGACCAATTCCGGCATTTTTCTGGGTGCGAGATTATTAAATTGCCCTTACCCGGCGCAGAGCTTGAGCCCTTGTTTAGCGATTTGGATAATCCGGAAACCATACCGGCAAAACCGTTAAACCTGCCTAATGCCGGTTTGTTGCTGGAATTAGCCTTCGGTCTGTCAGCGTGGAAACAATTCGGACCCAGTCGTTGGGCATTACGTTGCAACCCATCCAGCGGCAACCTGCACCCGACTGAAGCTTATCTGGTTAGCGCCGGTAATGATTTTATTCAATCAGGGGTTTATCACTATGTCAGCCACGACCATACGCTTGAACAGCGTTGCCAATTTGCGAGCATATTGCCCGATTCCGGCATACTGATTGGCTTATCTTCCGTCTATTGGCGGGAAGCCTGGAAATACGGTGAAAGAGCTTTTCGTTATTGCCAGCATGATATTGGACATGCGCTGGGGGCGCTGCGCTACGCGGCGGCGACACTGGGCTGGTCGGTGGAATTACTCGCAGAATGGTCAGATGACGACATCGCCAAGCTTTTGGGACTGGATCGGGATGATTTCAAAAAACAGGAATATGAATCACCCGATATTATTTGCCGGATTAATACCCATTCTGGCGACCAGCCTTTAGACGCCCAGGCTCTGCTGGAAGCCGCGCAAACAGGAACTTGGTCCGGTAAAGCCGATAGCCTTCGCGCCTATCATATGTATAAGTGGCCGGTCATTGATGAAATCTCAACCGCTGCAAGCAAACCGCAAACAGAAGAACAGGAATGGCAAGCCGCCCAACAGCCGGTTATAGAATCATCCTGCACCAAAACAGCAACGCAAATCATCCGGCAACGCCGCAGTGCACAACAGTTTGACGGCAAAATGCCGCCGATGCCGCAAACTGATTTTTATCGAATGCTGGCCGCCGTTTTACCAACCACCGCCGCATTTGAGCTGTGGCGATGGCCGCCGAAAATCCACCTGTTTATTTTTATCCACCGCGTTGAAGGTTTAGCTCCCGGCGTATACGCATTGCCGAGAGATCATAATGCCCTGCCGAAATTGCAAGCCGTAACCTTGGCTGATTTTGACTGGCAAAAAGTGTCAGAAGCACTGCCGCTATATCATTTGCTTGCAGGCGATTGCAAACAAATTGCCAAAACGTTGTCCTGCCATCAACCCATCGCCAGCGACAGCGCTTTCAGCCTGGGAATGGTCGCAGAATTCAGCGAAACCATCCAAGCTGCGCCCTGGCTTTACCGCCGCTTATTCTGGGAATGCGGCCTGATAGGCCAAACGTTATATCTGGAAGCAGAAGCGGCAGGCTTTCGCGGCACCGGTATCGGCTGTTACTTTGACGACAGCGTGCATGAGATTTTGGGGTTCAAGGACGATAAATTCCAAAGCCTGTATCATTTTACGGTAGGCAAGCCGCTGGAAGATAAACGCCTGGAAACGTTACCGGCTTATGGACATTTAAAGACGTAGGGTGGGCAACGCTTTTCTGCTCACCGTTTACAATACAAACTCACCATTGTGGCGCTCAGACCATAGCCCTGTAGGTCGGGCATGCTGTTTATGCCCGACATCAATATACGAAAAATGTTGGGCAACGAGAAGATGTTACCCAACCTACCCGACTAATAATTCGAATTATTAGCTCAATTAGGTGTGTAGATTGGGTTAACAGCTTCGCCTAAATCGCCTTCTGTTGATATCGTTATCCCCATCTTCCCGTCCCACGAGGTTCGCATGTCAGAAAAACCAAAGCTAATCGCCGTCACCCCCCCTGCGTCAGAATAGTTGTCGCCTCAAATTTTTAGACCCCTTTAAATTTGAGATAAAAAATGAATCCTTCCAAGAAGCAGTATTCTGATGAGTTCAAAGAGCAAGCCTTGGCAAAAGTTTACAGTCGCGGCCAGCGA
>JAUYMX010000144.1 GCA_030699345.1 Methylococcaceae bacterium | reverse complement strand
TTAGCTACTGCATCAGGTTTAATGATGGAAAAAGTGCGTTCTATCGCCATTTTTTTAAAACTCCTAGTGAATAAATAATGATTGCAGATTATATCTGATTAAAAAGTATCAAGTACAACGCAGCTGTTTTAGCTTACTGCGCCATATAAGTTTTACGGCATTTGATCCAACTCAGAGTTTTCTTTGACAGGAATCATCAAGTCGGCTGGACTTATTCCCAAAATCAAAGCCATTGGACTGGCAATAAAAATAGAGGAATAGGTACCAAAAACCACTCCAAACAATAATGCAATGGCAAAGTTATGAATGACTTCACCGCCCAAGAAAAACAAAGCTAACAGTACCAAAAACACTGTGAACGACGTCATAATGGTTCTACTTAAAGTAACATTGACAGAGATATTCATTATTTCTTCAGTCGATATACTTCTTAGTGTTCTAAAATTTTCCCGGATCCGATCATAAACAACGATGGTGTCATTCAGTGAATAGCCGATAAGCGCTAAAATGGCCGCCAGCACGGTTAAATCAAATTCCAAGCCCAGCACTGAAAACAACCCCAAGGTCACAATAACATCGTGAAATGTCGCGATTACAGCACCGACAGAAAATTTCCATTCAAATCGCCACGCGACATAAACAAGAATGCCGATGGTTGAATAGAGCAGTGCTAAGAAGCCATCTTCTGCCAAATCCTCTCCAACCTGAGGCCCGACAAACTCAACACGCCTAATACTTGCTGGCTCAGCAGTCGTTTTGTTAATCGCCTCAAGCACTTTTGCACTTAGATCAGCACTACTGACATCTTTTTCGACTTTCAGACGAATCAGTACATCTTTGGTGGTACCAAAATTTTGCACTGTGGCATCGGCAAACCCCGAATCGTCCAAGGTTTTGCGAAGTGCAGTCAAATCTACCGACTGTTGATAACCTACTTCAATCAAGGTTCCGCCGGTAAAATCGATACCCATTTGCAGGCCACGAACAGCTAGTGACCCAATAGCAATAATCATCAATAAACCAGAAAAAGCCAGGGCTATTTTCCGGTTTCCTATGAAATTTATACTTTGTTTAATCATCTCGTAAATCTCAAAAAAGTGAAGCCGCAGCGCGAGCCTTAAATAGATAACTTCTCGACCCTACGGTCTCCATATACCCAGTTGATAATCATCCGTGTGCCGGTAATTGCGGTAAACATCGATGATAAAAGTCCAATGATCAAAGTGACTGCAAAACCTTTTACTGGACCCGTGCCATAAGCAAACAAAAACCCGGCAACTAACAATGTCGTTATGTTGGAATCGAGAATGGTGGCAAATGCTTTTTCAAAGCCTACATAAATACTGGCTTGTGGACTATTGCCGTCTTTTAATTCTTCTTTTATTCTCTCAAAAATCAATACGTTGGCATCAACTGACATACCCACGGTAAGAATAATCCCTGCGATACCAGGCAAAGTTAAAGTGGCTTGCAGCATCGATAAAATAGAAATAATGATGACTACGTTAAATGCCAACGCCAAATTAGCCAGCAAGCCAAATAGCCGGTAATAGACAATCATAAATAACACCACCAAACCAAAACCCACGACAAAAGACAACATGCCTTTATCGATATTGTCTTGTCCCAAGCTAGGTCCTACAGTGCGTTCTTCAACAATATCAACAGGAGCTGCTAAAGCCCCTGCTCTTAACAAGAGTGCTAGATTTCTAGCTTCTTGAGGACTATCCAAGCCAGTGGTTTGAAAGCGCTTGCTAAATACACCTTGTATGGTTGCCACGCTGATGACTTTTTCTACTTTCTCTTTTTGGCGAACTTTTTCGCCGTTAATTATTTTTGTTTCATTTTTGTATTCGATGAATACTACAGCCATCGGCTTACCAACACTGACTTGTGTCAACTTACCCATTTTTGAGGCGCCTACACCATTCAACGTAATTGACACTGACGGCCGACCATCCTGATCCATACCTGAAGACGCATCAACAATTTGGTCACCAGTAACGATAATTCGTCTATCCAACAAAACCGGACTCCCATTTTTATCGTAATACAACCTGCTGCCAACCGGCACACGTCCAGCAATAGCGTTTTGCACATCATGTTCAACATCGACTAATCGATATTCTAAAGTTGCTGTTGTGCCCAGGATTTCTTTGGCGCGGGCGGTGTCTTGTACGCCTGGTAATTGCACAACGATACGGTTTTCACCTTGTTGTTGAATCACTGGTTCTGCCACGCCAAGTTCATTTACCCGATTACGCAAGGTGGTCATGTTTTGTGCGACGGCAAACTTTTTAATTTCCCGCTCTTCCTTTTCGGAAAGCTTTAACCAGACCTGCTCCTGGGCTTCTTGCTCAGTAATATCCAATGCTCTGAATTCTTTATTTAAAAAAGCCATCAACGCCGGTTTGTCGTCAATAGAATTCAGTGTGACTTTAATATAACCATTTTCTTTAGTGACAGACTGATAACGAATCTTTTCATTTCTTAAGCCTAAGCGCACGTCTTCGTTGTATCTATCTTCGGCCTGCCTAACAGCTGCGACCATATCGACTTCCAACAGAAAATGCACACCGCCCCGTAAGTCCAGACCTAAATACATGGCTTTTGCACCTAAAGCCTGCAGCCATGGTGGTGTGGTCGGCGCCAGATTTAAGGCAACCGTGTGATCATTACCAATATTGTCTCTGAGCAAGTCAGCAATTTTCAATTGATCATCGGTATTATTAAAACGTGCTAAAACCTGATTGCCGTTAACTTCGAATGCTTTAACGTTGACTCCAGATGCTTTAATTATCGATTCGATTTTACTGGCCTGGTTTTGATCAAGCTTGGCTTCTCTAAGCGGCGAAACCTGAACAGAAGGATCTTCACCATATAAATTCGGCAACGCATAAATTGTTGAGACAACAAATATGACCAGAATCAGGATATTTTTCCAAAGCGGGAAATGATTTTGCATTTTTCTATTCCAACGATTATCAACAACTCACTAGTCATCCACGACCAGCTACGTGACTGTCACAGTAGATATTAACTACCTTTTTTTGTAACTGCCTTATATGTGCCTTTGGGCAACAAGGTTT
>JAUYMX010000143.1 GCA_030699345.1 Methylococcaceae bacterium | reverse complement strand
AGTTTGTAAAAAACTTGCATATGAATTGATCTGCGTCGCAAGAAGATAGGGAACTTCAAGTACTTCAGTACCTTTCCCAAAGTTATTTCGAATACGCTTTTTTTCGGTAAAAGAGTAGGACATATCACTTCCGAACTTTTTATCATGGAATATTTTTACTGTGCAAGTATTGCAAGCAGCAAAAGGCCGGTGACATTTCGCCACCAGCCATTGTTTAAAGGCAAAGGCCTTAAATTTGAGTCGAAAATTTATTTAATCTCGACAGTTGCTCCGGCTTCTAGTAGTTGCTTTTTAATATCTTCTGCTTCTGCTTTAGAAACACCTTCTTTCAGAGTTGTTGGAACACCTTCAACTGCATCCTTAGCTTCCTTCAGGCCTAATCCAGTAATCCCACGAACCGCCTTAATTACACCAACTTTATTTTCACCAAATCCAGTTAGGATTACATCAAATTCAGTTTGTTCTTCAACTACCGCCGCCGCTGCAACTGGAGCTGCAGCAACTGCTGCCGCAGCAGACACTCCGAATTTTTCTTCGAATGCTGAAATTAAGTCAACAATTTCTAAAACAGTAAAGTTAGATACTGCTTCTAATATATCTTCTTGTGATATAGCCATTATTTGATAATCCTCTAAAAATTAAAACTAATATATTATTGGTACTAATTAAGCAGCTTGTTTTTGATCTCTTATTTCTGCCAGAGTACGAGCTAATTTTTCAATTGGTGCCTTTATAACAGACATCAACATGCTTATTCCTTGATCACGTGTTGGCAAGCTGGCTAAACGTGTAATTTCACTTCCATCAAATGCTTGACCGCCAATTGCAACTACCTTAGCAATCAACTTATCATGACCTTTAGAAAAATTGCTGATCAATCTAGCAGCACTGCCTGGGTCTTCGATTGAAAATGCAATCAATAGAGGACCTACAAGTTTATCTTGCATACACTCGAAATCAGTACCTGCAATTGCTCGCTTTGCTAAAGTATTTTTTACTACTCGCAAATAAACACCAGTTTCCCTTGCTATTTTACGTAGCTCAGTCAACTCTGTTACAGTTAATCCACGATATTCTGCCGCGACTGCAGAATGAGCTTTTGCAGCATATTCAGCAACTTCTTCGACGACGACTTTTTTGCCATCTAAATTTAACGCCACAAGTCACCTCTGTTATTTCACACAGTTTACTTCTAATTAAACATATACATTCGCTAGGAATGCTCTAATACGGATTTCACCCAACTATGGGTACAAACTCACGTCTACGCAGGCAATATTAAGTTTTAAAGCACCTGCGGTCTTTGACGGTTGCCTAAAAAAGGCAACCCAAAGTCTTTTATTTTCCGTGCATTCTATTTTCGTCTTCTAATATACTTAGAATCAACTTAGCCATCTAAATTTAAATATTAACAAAAACTATAAATATAGATTAAGCAGAAATTCCACTTTGATCTAGCCATAGACCAGGCCCCATAGTTGAAGATAAAGTTATTTTCTTTATATAAATTCCTTTTGCAGCTGTTGGCTTTAATTTACGCAAATCAGCTAGCAGTGCTTCTAGATTTTCTTGAATAGCTACCGCATCGAATGTGGTTTTACCGAGTGTACAATGAACTATTCCAGATTTATCAGCACGGTATCGAACTTGACCAGATTTAGCGTTTTTAACTGCAGTAGCTACATCAGCGGTTACTGTCCCAACTTTTGGATTTGGCATTAACCCTCTGGGACCTAATATCTGACCTAGCTGCCCAACAACCCGCATTGCATCTGGCGATGCAATAACAACATCAAAATCAAGTTGACCTTTTTTAACCATTTCACCAAGATCATCCATACCAACTATATCAGCGCCTGCTTCTTTAGCAGATTCGGCATTAGCTCCTTGTGCGAACACAGCAACCCTAACAGTTTTACCCGTGCCTCTAGGTAAAACTGTCGCACCTCTGACATTCTGATCTGATTTTCTTGGGTCTATACCCAAGTTAACACTCACATCAATTGACTCGTCAAATTTTACAGATTTCAACTCTTTTAAAATCTCAACAGCATCAATCACAGAGTATTGTTTAACATTATTAACTTTTGCTTTAATTATTTTCGCTTTCTTCGACAACTTAGCCATTAGAGACCCTCCACATTTAGGCCCATGCTATAGGCGCTACCAGCAATTGTCTTTACAGCAGCTTCTAAAGTTGCTGCATTAAGATCTTCCATTTTTATTTTTGCAATCTCCTCAAGTTGGTCTCGAGTAATTGTCCCTACTTTTTTAGTATTTGGATTGCTGCTACCACTTTTAATACCTGTTGCTTTTTTTATAAGAATTGAAGCAGGAGGGGTCTTGGTAATAAAAGTAAAACTACGGTCGCTATATACAGTGATAACTACTGGGAGTGGCAGTCCTTTTTCAACATCCTGAGTTTTAGCATTAAATGCCTTACAAAACTCCATGATATTAACTCCGCGCTGACCTAATGCCGGACCAACTGGAGGACTCGGATTAGCTTCGCCAGCTTTAACTTGCAATTTAATGTAAGCCGTTATTTTTTTTGCCATTTACACTCTCTCCAATTCGGGTTCAAACGTATTTCTACTCCCCCATTACAAAAAAATCACCACACAAGGCGATGATTTAATAATTTTTTTAATAAACTTTATTTAGCTTTTTTCAACTTGATTAAAACCTAATTCAACCGATGTTGACCTTCCAAAAATTAAAACTGAAATTTTTAGTTTATTTTTTTCGTAGTTTACTTCTTCAACTACACCATTAAAATCTTTAAATGGCCCATCTATCACCCGAACAACTTCTCCTGACTCAAACATTGTCTTAGGACGTGGTTTATTCACGCCTTCTTCAACCCTGTTAATAATCGCCATCGCCTCTTTTTCCGATATGGGAGCAGGTCGATCAGAAGTTCCACCAATAAACCCTAATACTCTTGGCACATCCCTAACCAAATGCCATGTTTCGTCTGTTAGTTCCATCTGAACCAACACATAGCCTGGAAAAAATTTCCTATCACTCTTCCGTTGCTGACCCAACTTCATCTCTACAACTTCCTCTGTTGGAACCAATATTTTTCCAAAGCTAGAGCTCAAGCCTTCTCTCTCTATTCTTTCTTCAAGCGCTTGCTTAACTTTGTTCTCAAAGTTTGAATAAGCATGAACAACATACCACCGAAGAGCCATTTTTAACTCCCTTGGCCAGTTAACAAACGCACACCCCAAAACAAGAAAGTATCCAACAGCCACAACAAGAAACCAACTACAAACACCATAGCAAAAACTAACATTGTAGTCCTAGTTGTCTCTTCTCGTGTTGGCCAAATTACACGATTTAACTCTACCTTCGACTCAGATATAAATGACAATAATTTTTTTCCAGCTTCTGTAGTTGACAATAAAAACAAAACACCAACTGCAACAACCAATAATGCAATAACTCTATAAACGAGCAAGACATTGGCAAAATAATAAAAACCAAATACACCCAAAACCAAAAATACAACAGAAAAAATCTGTTTTGTCAAATCTGACACTGACACTTCGTTATTTATCTGCATACTTATGCTTAATGTTATTATATAAAATTTATGTTTTATGAATGGCAGGCCAGGAGGGTCTCGAACCCCCAACCCGCGGTTTTGGAGACCGCTACTCTACCAATTGAGCTACTGACCTATTCAAATCAAAAATCACACACAAATTCTTCACTTTTACTCAATTATTGAAGCCACAACGCCAGCACCAACTGTACGCCCACCTTCGCGAATAGCAAAGCGCAGACCATCTTCCATCGCAATAGGCGATATAAGCTTTACTTTTACAGAAATATTATCACCAGGCATTACCATCTCT